>JBAQHC010000316.1:0-8227 GCA_049288095.1 Alphaproteobacteria bacterium
TTCATTAGTCCCCACTCCCCTTGGGGGAGAGGTATTGGGTGAGGGGTTGGATCTCTTGCCCCACCCTCACCGGGATCGCTCGAGCGCTTCGCGTCGAGCGATCCGGCCTCTCCCATCAAGGGAGAGGCGAAACAATTAATAAGCGCTGGCTTGGTCGAGGCGCTTGATTTGATCGGCGGTGAGGTTGAGCTCCGTTGACTCAACAATCTCCTCAAGCTGCGCAACTGTCGTTGCGCTTGCGATCGGCGCCGTCACGCCTTTCGCAACAAGCCACGCGAGGGAAACTTGCGCGGGCGTTGCTTCAAGCTCTTTGCCCACGGCATCGAGCGCCGCGAGAATACGCATGCCGCGCTCATTGAGCATGTCCTTCACCCGATAGCCGCGCGCCTTGCCTTCCGCATCCTTCGGTTTGCGGTATTTGCCGGTGAGGAAACCTGAGGCGAGCGAGAAATAGGTAATCACCGAGATATTCTCGCGCTTGCAGAGATCGAACGGCGCGCCCTCGAAATCCTTCCGGTCATAAAGATTGTACCAAGGCTGCAGCGTCTCATAGCGCGGCAGGCCATTGCGCTTGGAAATCGCCAAAGCCTCGCTCAAGCGCTCGGGCGTGAAATTCGAAGCGCCGATGATGCGCACTTTGCCGGCTCTGATGAGATCGGCATAAGCCGAAAGCGTCTCTTCTTGCGGCACTGAGGCATCATCCTGGTGCGATTGATAGAGATCGATGTAGTCGGTCTGCAGCCGCTTCAGAGAGGCATCTACGGCGCGCATGATATACGCACGCGAAAGCCCCTTATCACTCGGGCCCATTTCGATGCCGACTTTTGTCGCAAGCACGATCTTCTCGCGGTTGGCTTTGCGCTTGGCGATCCACTCGCCGATGATCGTCTCGCTTTCGCCGCCCTTGTGCCCGGGCGCCCAGCGCGAATAGACATCGGCCGTGTCGACGAGATTGAGCCCGCGCGCAACGAAATAATCGAGCATGGCATAAGAAGTCGCGGCGTCCGCCGTCCAGCCCATGACATTTGTGCCGAAGGCGAGCGGCCCCACCTCGATGCTCGAATTGCCGAGTTTGCGCTTATTCATAGTTCCTCCGAACACGGACCGTCATCCTTCGACCCTTCGACAAGCTCAGGGCTCAGGATGACGAATAGCAGACGTCATGGTGAGCTGTCGAACCGTGACTGCAAGTGGACTCGGTCGCAAACAGGTTGTTCCCCGGGCCACGCCCGTGCCATTCTCGCGCGCGCCCGCGGGCGGAAGAAATCGGGAACAAGGAGCAAGGGCGGTGAAGCGCTACGATTACGTCATTGTGGGAGCAGGCGCCGCCGGCTGCGTGCTCGCCAACCGCTTGACCGAAGACGAGGGTGTCAAGGTGCTGATCCTCGAAGCCGGCGGGCCCGACAACAACATGTATATGCACATGCCACTGGGCTGGCGTCAGATTTGGCGCGGGCCGATGCACAATTGGAATTACATGTCCGAGCCCGAACCTTATTTGGGCGACCGTAAAATCATGGCGCCGCGTGGCAAGACGCTTGGCGGCTCGACCTCGATCAACGGCATGCTTTATATCCGCGGCAACCGCGGCGATTATGATCAATGGCGCCAGCTCGGCAACACGGGCTGGAGCTATGCCGATGTGCTGCCTTACTTCAAGCGCGCCGAAAACAATTGGCGTGGCGAAACCAAATATCATGGCGGCAGCGGCCCGATCGGCGTTTCGCGCATCGATACTGAAGGCCTCTTCTTCGACGATGTGATGCAGTCGGCGAAGAATGCCGGCTTTCCGGTCACGGAAGATGTCAACGCGGATGTGCAAGAAGGATTCGGCGGTGTCGACTTCATGATGAAGGACGGTCGGCGCGTGAGCTCCGCGCGCGGCTATTTGAGGCCCGCAATGTCGCGGCCGAATTTGACGGTCGAGACGGACGCGCTGGTCTCTCGCGTGCTGATCGAAAACGGCCGCGCGATCGGCGTTGAATATTCGCGCGGAGGCACTGTCGAAGTCGCAAATGCCGACCGCGAAGTGATCCTCTCGGGCGGCACCTATAATTCTCCGCAGGTGCTGCTGCTGTCCGGCATCGGCCCGCCCGAGGAAATCAGGAAGCATGGGCTTCCGGTTGTGCATGAATTGCCGGGTGTTGGGCGCAATCTGCAAGAGCACCCGATCACCTTCATTCAATTCGCAACCAAGGAGCCGGTGACTTATTTGAAGGAGCTGCGCTGGGACAAGGTTACGCTCGCAGGGCTGCAATGGATGGCGTTCAAGTCCGGCCCGATGTCGAACCAACCTCTGACGGCGCTCGGCTTCATCAAGAGCCGGCCCGATCTGGAGCGTCCGGATTTGCAAGTGTTCTGCAATCCCGTGCGCCTCGATGCTGAGGTTTGGATGCCGTATTTGAAGCCGTCGCTGCCGCATGCGCTTGAAGGCTGCCCGAGCCTTTTGCATCCCGAAAGCCGCGGCACCGTAACGCTGCGCTCGGCAGACCCCAAAGACAAAGCGAAGATCCTCTTTAATTTCCTTTCGACCGAGAACGACCGTGCAGCGATGCGTGCCGGGATCAGAGCGGTGCGCAAGCTTTACGCGACAAGCCCGCTCGCCGATTTAGTTCGTGAGGAGATCAAGCCGGGCCCAGGCGTCGTCTCCGATTCCGATCTTGATGCTTACTTGCGTTCATCGCTTGATCTCGATCATCACCCGGTCGGCACCTGCGCTATGGGCATCGGGCCGAGCGCAGTCGTCGATCCCGAATTGAAAGTGCACGGGCTGGCGGGCTTGCGCGTTGTCGATGCTTCAGTGATGCCGCTTGTGCCCGGCGGCAACACCAATGCACCGACCGTAATGGTCGCCGAGAAAGCGTCGGATATGATCAGGGGCCGCGCGCCGCTCGCGCCAATCGCAGCCTGAAGGTGAATGCCATGAGCAATACGCAAGCGGTGAAGAAGCTCAAAGATACGCTCGGTGCCGATATCATCAAATTGCCGGGCGAGTTCGATGTTGCGCGCCACATGAAGGACTTCACCAATGAGGCGCCCGCCTCGCTTCAACTTTTGGGCGCCGCGTTTCCCCGCACGACCGAGCAAGTCTCCGACATCTTGAAGCTCTGCTACGAATACGGCATCCCGGTGCAGCCACAAGGCGGCATGACCGGGCTTGCGGGCGGCGGCGTGCCTTCGGTGCCATCGCTCATTTTGTCGCTTGAGCGCTTTCGCGCGATCGAAGAAGTCGACACCGCAGCCGCGACGATCACCGCGCAGGCCGGCGTTCCGCTCGAAATGGTCCAGAACGCTGCCGACGCCGCGGGCTTTCTCTTTCCGCTCGATTTGGGTGGGCGCGGCACCGCGCAAGTCGGCGGCAATGCTTCCACCAATGCCGGCGGCAACCGCGTGCTTCGCTACGGCATGATGCGCGATCTCGTGCTCGGCGTTGAGGCTGTGCTGGCCGACGGCACGATCATCAGTTCACTGAACAAGATGATCAAAAACAATGCCGGCTACGACATCAAGCAACTCTTCCTTGGCACTGAAGGCACGCTCGGCGTCATCACGCGGCTTAACTTGCGCATGTTCCCAAAGCCCAAGAGCGTTTGCACGGGCCTTGTCGCCCTCGACACTTACGAAGCCGTGCTCGATTTGCTCAACCGCTGCAAGTCCGGCTTCGGGCCGACGCTCTCAGCTTTTGAGATCATGTGGCCGGAATTTTATCGCACCGGCACCGTTGCGCTCGGCCGCACGCCGCCAATTAAAGAAGGCCACAGTATTTATGTGCTCACTGAGATGCTCGGCTTCGATCCGGACAACGACCAGGACCGCTTCGAAACCGTGATCGGTGAAGCGATGGAGGCTGGAATCGTCAAAGACGCGGTGATCGCGAAATCATCGAAAGAAACCCAAAGCCTTTGGGCGATTAGAGATTGCCCAGGTGAATTCACGCGCGCCGGCTGGTGGCCGCAAATCTCCTTCGATGTTTCAATCCCGGTGGGCGATATCGGCCGCTTCATGGCCGAATGCGACAAGCGCATCAAGAAACGCTGGCCCGGTTTGCGCTCGATGTATTTCGGGCACATCGCCGACAGCAATCTGCATTTGTCGGTGAAGGAAGATCTCAAGCTCTTCACCGTGCATGAGCTTGACGATGAGGTCTACACGCTCGTCGGCGAGTTCAAAGGTTCGGTCTCCGCCGAGCACGGCATCGGCAGCCTGAAGCGTGAGTTTCTGCATCACTCGCGGAGCGAGGCAGAGCTCAAGCTCATGCGCACGCTCAAGCACGCGCTCGATCCGAAGAATATTCTCAATCCCGGCAAGGTTATCTGAGCTTCACTTTGTCCGGCAATCGAACAAGGGCTCGGCACCGTATTGGCAAATATGCTTGCCGAAGATGCCGCCAGTGATCGAAAGCTTGTCGCCCGCCTTCGGCAGCATTTGCAGGTCAGTTGAATCGGTTTGCTGCCAGACCGCGCCATCCTGGGTAGTAATCTCGACGCTTCCGCGATTCCATTTGGCCGAAGCGATGATGGTCTCGCCCTTGGACTTTCCCGTTGTTGCGGATTTCTTGGGCGGCGCCGCATCAGCGGTTTCACGCAATGGGGCGGATGGCGCAGGGTTCGCTGAAGGCGCAACCGAAATCGGTTGTGGCTCGTTCACCGCAGCTTTCGCCGGCTTGGGCGAACCCGCCGGCGCAGCCTGCGCCGCGGGAGCAGCGGGTACCGTGGAAGCCACGGGCGCCGGAGTTGCCGGCTGAGCAAGGCTCGCATCAGCCTCGTCGATCACGCGATCATAGCAGGCAAGCCGTTGCTTTTCGTTGCTGATCAGCCGGCAGTTATGGACCGCATGATCCAGCGTGATAACGCCCTGCGCGTTCAAGGGCGCACTCGCAGAGATAAGCCAAAGCACGCTTGCCGCGAGCGCCGCACTCATCCGGCCCAATCTTCCAATCGGCATATTTCGCATCTCACGCCTCTCTCATTGGAGGTGCATCTTGCGATTGAGCCCATAGGGCGGTTTGCAACGGAACTTTTCATGCTTGCTGAACTTGCACATATAGCCCAGATACCCGCGCGAGATATTCACGAGATCACCTGGCGCCGGCATCTGACGAAGGGGCCTCTCATCCGTCTGATCCCAGGTGATGCCATCGTTCGTGATAAAGCTCAGCTTCTTGCCGACGAGCGTCGCGCTCGAAACGGCAATCACGATTTCATCAGTATCGCCGCGCAAGCTTTCAGAGGTCTGCAGTGCGGTCAGCGGCTGCGGAGCTGGAGATTGAAGCGCAACATTCGGAGTGGGAGCTGGCGCCGCTTGTGCAACCCCTGATGTTGGTTGCACCCTGCTTACGGCAAGGCTTGGCGACCCAGAGGCAGGCGACGGTTGGGGGTTTGCGCTCATCGGAAGCATTGATGAGGGCGGTTCTGCCAGCCGGTCATAACAGGCGATGCGCGTATCGCGATCACTGATTGCGTGACACGCATTGATCTTTTGCTGCAGACCTATGTCATCGGCCGCAAGCACGCCGCTGCTCGCCAACACCGCGATCACAGCTGTGAAGATCAGGCGGCCACGCGCATCGAAGATCGACATTTCCCCCTCCGCCCAACTTATGGCACAAGCCGCACAAGCGTATCAGCTATGACTGCCCGGGGCGATCAGCGCGAATACAACGATACGGCGGGTTCTTGCCGACTTTGCACATCATGCCGCCCATGAAATTCTTTTTCACAGTGAAAGCGTCACCCACATTCGCCCGCACGCCCAAGCTCTCGGTTTCATCCCACACTTGTCCGTCCGTTGTCGTGACGCGCAGCTTATCGGCGCCGATGACACCAACGCTCGCAATCTGCGATGTCATCTCTTTGACGTCTTCCACCTCCCTTTCTTCCTTTTCCCGCTTTGACGCCGATTTGGCGCGCTCATAAGCCGGCACGCCGAACGCCTTTTCATTGGCCTCGCGGCGCTCTTCGGGGGTCATTGGCCTGCTGACGGTTCCGCCCTGGGCGACATTGCCGCCGGCGCCGCCCCCGGCTCCACCGCCTGAGGAGCCCCCAGAGCTTGCAGATAGCGGCACCGGGCCTGTCGCCGCTGATCCGGGCACATTCCCGCGCCCCGCCTTGATTACCCGGTCATAGCAGGCGAGCCGCGCGGCATCATCGGGAATGAGCTTACAGTCATCCATAGTCTGGTTGGTCGTAACGCTCTGCTGAGCGAGCGCAGGCACTGCGAAGACTGCAGCAACGCACGAAAAAATGCCCAGCAATGGCAGGACCCGCCTCATGCTCTACTCCTTGAACAAGGTCGGCACAGTTGTTTGCAAGCTGCCTACGATCCAGCCCGCGCGTCAACCTCGCCAGGCCTTTGCAGGACCTTCAAGAATTCGTCAAGCCCTTGCTGCGCAGCACAAAACCTCTGCCTTCTTGGACCCGTTATCCCGTCGATTTACGCGCCGCCACAGGATATTATAGTATCCACTCGCTATTTGATCGAGAGCGCCCAGTACGATAGAGGTTTCTCGGTCAAGACCAATGGCGGAGCAAACCGCCTGGAAAAAAACGGGTGTTGGGAGAGGAAGACTTGATGACCCCGAACGGGCCGCTCGGGCGCGAGCTTTGGGCCGTTTACCTTCCCCAATCGACCACTTCGGAAACGCAACGGACCTGAGGATCACCGCGATGCTGACACTTTATTCTTTCGGCCCCGGCGCCAACTCGCTGAAGCCTCTGCTCGCGCTCTATGAAAAGGGCCTCGATTTCAAATCGCGCTACTTGAGCGCGGCGAAATTCGAGCAGCATGAGGAGTGGTACAAGAAAATTCACCCCAACGGCCAAGTGCCCGCGCTCGATCACGACGACAAGATCATCATCGAATCGACCGTTATTTGCGAATATCTCGAAGACGCGTTTCGAGATGCGCCGCCCTTGCGCCCGCGCGATCCCTATCTTGCCGCGCAAATGCGTATCTGGACCAAATGGGTCGACGAATATTTCTGCTGGTGTGTCTCGACGATTGGCTGGGAGCTTGGCGTTTCCCGCATCGCCCGCAGCGTTTCCGATGAGGAGTTTGAAAAGCTTGTCGAGCGTGTTCCGCTACATGAGCAGAAAGTGAAGTGGCGCAATGCGCGCAACGGCTTCGACAAGAAGCTGCTCGACGAGGAATACCGCAAGGTCGATTTCTCGATCAAAAAGCTCGAGGCCCGGCTCAAAGAGAGCAAGTGGCTCGCGGGGCCAGAATACACGCTCGCCGATATCTGCAACTTTGCCATCGCCAACGGCATGCAACGCATGTTCTCGCAATATGTGAACGAGAAGGATTCACCCGCGCTCCTGGATTGGATGGCGCGTATCAATGAGCGCCCGGCGTGCAAAAAGATGTTCGCCAGCGCGCCCAATCCACTGCCGCCACCGGATTCCAAAGCCGCTTCCGCCGCTGCGGCACGCGCCTAAATTTCTGACAAAGAAGGAAGATTGGAAATGTTGAAGCTTTATAGTTTCGGGCCAGGCGCGAATTCGCTAAAGCCCTTGCTCGCTCTTTACGAGAAGGGTCTACCCTTCGAGCATCGCTTGATGAATGCGGGTCAATTCGAGCATCACGAGCCGTGGTTCGTGAAGATCAATCCGAACGGCCAAGTGCCGGCGCTCGATCATGATGGCAAGATCATCACTGAATCGACCGTGATCTGCGAGTATCTTGAAGATGCCTTCACCGATGCGCCGCCGCTCCGGCCCGCCGATCCCTATTTGCGCGCGCAGATGCGCATCTGGACCAAATGGGTCGATGAGTATTTCTGCTGGTGCGTCTCGACCATCGGTTGGCACATGATCATCGGCAACATGACCAAGAATCTTTCGGACGAAGAGTTCGAGAAATATGTCGAGCGCATTCCGCTGCACGAGCAGCGTGTGAAGTGGCGCACGGCGCGTAAGGGCTTCGATCAGAAGGTGCTCGACGAGGAGTATCGCAAGGTCGATTTCTCGGTGAAGAAGCTTGAGTCGCGGCTTTCGGAGAGCAAGTGGCTCGCAGGCCCCGACTACACACTTGCCGATATTTGCAACTTTGCGATCGCGGGCGGCATGGAGCGCGGCTTCGACAAATATGTAAACCAGAAGGACACGCCGCACCTGCTTGATTGGATTGCGCGCATCAGAGAGCGTCCGGCTTGCAAGAAGATGTACGAGGACGCGCGGCCCCGACCTGCAGCAGCGAGCGCCGCGCAGTAACCTCTTTCCTTTTCCCC
>JBAQHC010000317.1:0-1696 GCA_049288095.1 Alphaproteobacteria bacterium
TACAAGGCAGAACAGAATCACCCTGGGCAAAAGGCTATGGCCATAATAAGAATTGTTCTTCTTGAGAAAGGAGATTGCAGGGATGGAACTCAGTGAGATCATGGAAAAGGCTCATGACTTTTTATCACCAGGGGAAATTCCTGCCGGAAGCTGATAGATAAGCCAGGGCTAAAAGATAAGGTAAGTTGACACAACGGTGGCGAGTGACGCCAATACACCGGGAAGGAGACGGTTGGTTCCCCGATCATAAAATGAGGTAAATATCACCACGAATGTCGTAATGAGGTAAACCAACGGAACGAGTACAGGCCATACCCCACGAGAACCATCACCATATAAATCAGTGGAAATTTTGGCAGTCTCAGAAGCAGGGGATGCTTGTTGCCGCCGCTAGCGGGAGGGGTTTTCGCAAACGTCTTTGAGAGGACCATCATCACACCGATCGTGATCAGAGCGATGCCTGAAGCGAAAGCCACGAACCCCGCTCCGGGTTCGCGGAAAGAACCGAGACCGACCCTCCAACTGAGAAGACAGATTGCACCTCCGAATGATAACCCAAATTATTACTCCTCTCGTTTGAACCTATTTCATATACAAGTAAGCTTACTTGCTCTGTTTGACCAGTCCCTCTTCTTTGAAAAACGCCAGTATATTATCCTTGAACCTGGCAAGGGATCTTTCATAATTGGGGGAGTTCTGATAATTGATCTGCAGCGTCATATTACGCATCTTAGTCTGGAAGTCTGGTTCCGTCACGATCTTGCCGACAACGGAATCGAGCTTTTCTACAATCTCTTCCGGAAGGCCTCTGGGCCCAACGAGCCCAATGATGGGTATAAAGACACCAGGATAGCCAAGTTCTGCTCCCGTGGGAACCGTCGGAGCAAAATCAACCCTCTTATCGGTGGTGACGACAGCAAAAACTTTAACTTTCTTCGCATCCACCAGAGGTTTCAACATCGAGTACTCCAGGATACCGACAGAGACATGGCCGCCTAGGAGAGCTGGTAGGTTTGTTGAGTCGCCAGAGAAGGGCACCCCCACGAACCCTGTCTTCTCCAATTTGTTCAGGGTGGTCAAAAACATATGGGGCACTGTTTGTTTGCCCCCCGTACTCACCTTAAGCCCTGGGTTCTTCCGAGCATATTCCACAAGTTCTTTCAAGCTGTTCCAAGGAGCATCTTCTTTGACCGCTACCACCTGAACAGGTGTCGAAACGCCACCGATGGGTTTGATATCCTTGCTCGAATAGGGGGCGTCTTGGAAATAGGCAAAGGCCTCGGGAATCGAGGCTGCGGGAGGAAAGTAGCCGAGGGTGTAGCCATCAGGCTTGGCAGAAGCGACAGCATATCCACCAATGGTCGTATTGCCTCCCACTTTGTTGAGCACTACGACGGGTTGCTTCAAATGTTTTTCCATGCCCTCGGCCAATGCCCGTGCTGCTAAATCTGTGACACCACCGGCAGGATAGGGAACTACCACGGTAACGGCACGGTTAGGGTATTCGGAACCCGCGACGGAACCACTTGTTCCCAAAACTCCAACCAGTAGAGAACCCATAAGAAGGCTTACCGACCCAACAACTTTTCCATATCTCATGACTTTCATATTTCCTCCCCCTTTTGCGCCTGTTTCTTATAGGCAATTCTCTAAGGCTCTTACTTTACAGACCCCTCTTTTTTGAAGAGGGCTACGA
>JBAQHC010000318.1:0-7513 GCA_049288095.1 Alphaproteobacteria bacterium
CGATCAACATTCCGTTCGCGGTCACGCTCTTGTTTCAAGACAAGTTCTCGGCGGCCGTTCCGATCTATTTCGCGGGCGCTCTCTTCACCGGCGTGCATCTAGGTCCGATCTTCGGCGTCGCGCAGACACTCGCGCCGCTCAGGATGCGCGCGCTCACGGCCTCGATCCTCTTATTCGCGACGAACCTTGTGGGCATGGGCCTCGGTCCCTTGGCGGTCGGCGCCTTGAGCGACTTTCTGATGAAGCGCGGGGTCAACGCAGCTTCCGGCTTTGGCTCGGTCAACTCCCTGCGCTACGCCCTCATGCTAAATGCGGTCGTTACGATCTGGGCAGTCGCGCATTATCTCCTCGCTGCGCGCACATTGCGGCAAGACATAACGCGTGCGAGCGAGCTCGGCTAAAGCGCTTTTGCTTTCACCTTGAATCACCAATACCCCGGATGGCCCGGCTTGACCGGGCCATCCAGGAGTCACAAGCAGAGGAGTCTTTTCGCCGCGCAGACGCGCGGCGGCTGGATGGCCGCATCAAGTGCGGCCATGACAAGCTTATAGGTTGACCCGATTACAAAGTGCTCTGGTCTAAACGCTCGGATTTATGGCACGCGTACCGAGATAGGCCGGCAAGCCCGGGTCAACGAGCGCTGCAACCGGCAAATAGGTAAGCGATGACTTCGTGTAGAGCGCCGGCAAGGTGTGGCGCAATTGAATGCGCTCCTCACCAAACGCATCAGGCTCGCACTTACGGATCAAGGTCATGCCGCGCTCGGCGGTTTCGATTGCGAAATTACGATCTTCCTCGATCAGCCAAAGCTGACCTTCGAACTTGGCAAGATTGAGGAGCGGCGGCATAAGGACCTGCGCGCGGTCGACCGGCTCGGCCTTTTCGATGATCGCATCGAGCACGAGCCTTCCTTCGGAAGCGACGCGCCCCTCCATGCCAGAATAGCGCCGCTCTATGCTGATCGAGCCGCGCTTGAAGCGCACACCATAGTGAAGACGAAAATGCTCCGCCACTTGGTCGTTGTCACAAAAGCCGCCCGTCGCGAACGCAAGCGCCGCACCGTTTGCGCGCGCGGCAATCATCATCGTAGCGGTGCTGAATGGCCCCCAAGGGCTCTCGGAATGATGATGAAGCTCGAACCGAACATAGGGTGGCAGCACGGGATTGAGCGCCTTCGGGATCGTCTCGATCCCAGCGTCACGCGAAATCTCGATCGCAAACACCAACGTCTCAACCGCTTGGCAAAGCGCGCTCTCGCTCGCCAGGTCTTCGACACGCGGCACGCGCGCGAGCTGCCGTTCGTGATCGAGGGACCCAAAGCCGGCCATCTAAAGCAACTCCCCTACTCCGCAGCCGCCCTCGTCCGCTGGCGGTCAAACACCGGCATCACTTCCGAGGCCAGAAGGCGCAAGCTGGAAAGCGCCTCCGCCTGCGAAATTGCTTCGCCGGCATTGAGCGTGAACACGACTTGATCGACGCCCAGCGACTCCCAATTTCTTAGAGTCTCGATGATGGCGCGCGGATTGCCGATGGCAAGACCCGAAGGCCGCGCGGGCGCGCCCCTCAATCCCAATTCCTGTGCGGAGACGTGTTCCGCCGCCAAATCCTGTGCCGTGCGCAAGAGACGCGCACCGGCTTCGATGCCTTGGGCATCGCCCTCGTGACAATAGAGGAGGTCGGTGATCGCCACTTGATCGTTGACAAAGCCGGCGACGCCTTCGCTCGCCGTCACTAAATTCTTGTACGCGGCAATACGCTGCGCTTGTTCGCGGCGATCGGCCAGCGCATGCGTCACGAGGCCAACACCGAGCGCGCCGGCCTCGCGCTCGCCCTGTGCGTCACACGCCGCAGCCCACAAAGGCAGATGCGGAGTTTGATATGGCCGGGGCACGACCGCGCGCTCTTGCATTTTGAAGTGTGTTCCATCGAGCGACGCCCGTTCGCCCGCCCAAATGCGCGCGAGCGAACGAACCGTCTCGTCCCAAACATCCGCATTTGGATCGCCGCCGAAGCTTGAAAGCTCAGTCCAAGTCGCTGGCCGGGCGATCGCGAGCTCGGCGCGGCCGCGGCTCACGACATCTAGGCTTGCCGCCCGCGCGGCAGTGATCGCCGGGTGATTGACCGGATGCGCAAGCGCGCTCATCCCCAAACGCACGCGCGATGTCCGCGCGGCAATGGCTGAGAGCACGATATCGGGCGCAGGTGAGTGAGCATATTCATCGAGAAAATGATGCTCGCTTGCCCAACAAAAGTCGAAGCCCTGACGCTCCGCTTCAACGGCATGCTCGAGCGCATGATCGAAAGCGCGCCGCTCGCTTTCCGCATCGAACGGTCTCTGTACGGACAAATCGAGCTGGATACCGAACTTCATGGAGTCCTCCCGGCCGCAAGGATGTCGTCATCGCGCGTTCGCGCGAAGACCTCCCCCGCTTGTGCGGCGGCGAGGATAGCGCGTTGCGCCGCGCGATGCATCCGCCCCGTTGGCCCACGACGCTCACATTTTCGCGGTAGCTGGAATTCTAGCGGATGGTGTTAACCACTTGTGGGCCGGCGCGGTCTCGGCCGCGGCACGGGCGCCGCCTCAGGAGACGAAGTTGCGCTCACGCCGGCAGGGCGCGGCGCCGTGGCGCCCGGGCCTGCAACGGTGATTGGCGCCTCGTCGGTATCACCCAAGCTGGGACGCAGATCAAAGCCGAAGCCGGTCTTAAATCCTTCATCCCGCGCGTGCGGGAGGATTTCGCTCGACTGGTCAACGCTCGCGAGCATGTTTTCGTCCACTCTTTGACTCTCGATCGCGTGCCCGCCAGCGAGATCAGATGGCCGCCTATGTGGGACAGGCGCGCGCAGCCTGGCAGCGAGCGCGACCTTTGGCGCAGGAGCCGGGGGCTTTTCCACCGTCAGAGGCGCTGTGCCCGCTGCGGGCGGCGCAACCGGCGCTGCAGAAGGCAGCGCAGAGGCTCCGCTCGGCAAAACAGCGTGAGGCTGAAGCTTGGGAGCCGCATCGCGCGGCGCATGGTCAGGATCCTTGTCGAGCACTTCATCGACGAGAGCGCCTGAGCGCGCGCCATAGGTTGAAATGTCGGCGAAGATGCGCCCCGCGGATTGCCAATTCTCTGCGGCGCGCTTCGGTTCCGCGCCGATATTTGCGCATTGATCAGCGGAATAGAGATTGTGCATGCAGGCAACGACCGAATAAAGCGCGCTGCGCTGGTCATCGGCGGCCGTGTTGAAGTTCGCGATCTGATGCGTGGCTCGCGCTTTGTCGATGAGCGATGTCAGCGCATCGCAATCGACATCCTGGTGATCCGTTACCGTCATTAAAGATGCGCGCGGCGCATCGCCCCTGCAGAGGCGGTTCATGAGATCCGCCTGCAAATGATCGTAGTCATTGATAAGCGCGCGATCCAAGTCAGACAAACCGGAATATCCGATTGCGACTTCCTTAGGAGACCAGCCGCGGTAGTTCTCGAGGAATTGCGTGATACCCACGCTGTCGCCGCGGCGCGGCGGCTCTGCGTGGTAGTTAGCGAGCGCAGGATTGTTAGCTTTGCCGCGCACGAATGCGTATTGCTTTTGCGCCCCAGGATTGGGCGTGCCATCGGCCAAGAGCGGCGTCAACGTAAAGATGACTTCGGATGGCTGCCATTCGAGCTCGAAATCGGCGAGCGCGCCCGGGCTCGTGAGATGCCCCTTGGCGGCATTGCGATCGACCTGGCCGTTGAGGAGATAGATGTCCTTGCCGGCGGCAGCAATTCGCCCGTGCAGCTCCCCGCCATCTTCGCTCAGCACCATTGCCAGCCCAGCAGCGGTGCGGGTGCCGTCATAGCGCCCGGTGAAGCTCACTGCCAACGCCGGATTGCTCAAGAGGATCGCGAAAGACATTGAGAGCGCCCCAGCCCATAAGGCTGCGCAGCCCCCATGTCCAACCGGCCGCAATTCGGCCATCGCTCTGCACCCTCACCCACTCGGCGTCATCCTCCGAGTAGACGAATCCTACCACAGGTTTAGAAGGCGGTCGTCCGATTGTTGGGGGTTTTACCCCATCGCCAGATAGCGCTCCCAGGTATCGTCGAGCTTATGGCCGGCGCGCGGGCGCTTGAGATAGGTGAATGAGAACGCGCTCAGCTTGACGATCCTGTCCTTGAGATTGTCGAGAATATAGGTGCCGCGATCGGTCGTAACGGCGAGCACGAGATGGCCGCCATAGCCGGGCACCTCGGCATAGAGCGGATAGAAGGCATCTTTGGAGAGCCCGCGCTCGCGCACGAGGCGATACCACTTCTCGATGACATAGCCATCGCAGTCGTCCTGGAGCCGGCCATCCTTGCCGCGCACCGGGCGGCTCCACTTCTCAGGCACGCCCCACTGGACAATGTCATCCACCGGTTCGATCTCGGTGTTGACGTCGAGATTGATTTTGGAAATCAGCGCCTCAAGCGCGTCGTCGAGATGCAAAGGCTTGTAAACTTCTGCGCCTCGGCAGAACACCTCGCGCGGATCCGAGCCGCACCACAGAGCTGCGCCGACCGTCGGCGGCACTTCATCGCCGAACAAGGGGCCCGTCACCGGGCCAGTATGGGCAAAGAGCGTTGAGAGCTTGGATTCAGCAAATAGGCCTTGAGGCGCGAGCATGCTCAAGAGCGCGATCATGGCTCCAAGCCAGCCGAGCCTGATCCGCCGCTGCCACTGCCCCATTGCACCCGCCCGAACGCGTGGCGGGACGAAGCGCCCGCCTCAGGCGGCGAGGAGCACGAACGGGGCCAGCGATTCAGGCTTTGTTAGCCGTAATTTCGGCGCATTTTGGCGCGCGCTGTCTCAGATGGAGACGTGTTCGTGTTGTCTATCCTCCCCCGTTTACGGGGGAGGTGTCGCCGCAGGTGACGGAGGGGGCTCTTCAATGGCCCCCCCTCGTCCGCTACGCGGCCACTCTCCCCGTAAACGGGGGGAGATAAGAAGCTAAAGCGCTTTGAGCTCGCGGGCATAGCGTTGCCAATTGGCGACGTAATGTTCGGCCGCGCGGCCAAGCATCGCCTTCTCTTCGGGCTTCAGTTCGCGAGCGACGCGCGCGGGCGAGCCGATGATCAGAACGCCTTCGGGAAATTCCTTGCCTTCGGTGATCAGCGCACCCGCGCCGACAAGCGAGCCGGCGCCGATCTTCGCCCGGTTAAGGATAACCGAGTTGATGCCAATGAGCGCGCCGTCGCCGATCGTGCAGCCATGCAGCATCACCTTGTGCCCGACGGTGACGTTCCTGCCGATCGTGAGCGGAATGCCCGCATCGGTATGCAGCACCGAGCCGTCCTGGATGTTGGTGTTCTCGCCAATGGTGATGAGATCATTGTCGCCGCGCAAAGTGGCGCCCCACCAAATGCTGGCCTTTTGCTCGAGCTTGACGCGCCCGATCACCGCCGCCGTCGGCGCGATCCAATAAGCGCCGCTCGCGGGGAGGATGGGCTTGAAGCCCTCACCCAACTCATAAACCGGCATCGCATCCTCCAGGCGCTTGAGTTGAGTCCTCATCCTTCGACAGGCTCAGGATGAAGGCAAGTTTGGGGACCCTCATGGTGAGCTTGTCGAACCATGGGGCCCGGCTCGACAGCCTGAACATATTTTCGAAAAACAAACCCCATGCACAGTAACGCGCGCTTGCGCGTGAGGCGACTTGGAATTTGCCGAATTCGGGTGAGAGTTGAAAGCGATGAACAAGCCTTGAACCAACGCAAAACGTCGCCATGTCGGATAGGTTCGCTGTCAAGGGCAACGCGCATGAGCGACGAAAGCCATTCCAGTCCCGTGCCCGCACTCTCGGCGGCACCGCATATCGTCAGTGCGATAAAGGACAGCGCGCTTCGGCACTATCTTATCGGCCAGCTTACCGGCGCCATGTGGCAAATCGAAAGCAAAAGCGAAGAAGAGCAGGAAAGGCGTCTCCAAGCCGCCCTCGCTGCGCTCAATGCGCTCAAGCCGCAAGACGAGACCGAAGGCATGCTGGGCGTGCAAATGATCGCAACCCATCACGCTGCGCTGGATTGCCTGCAGCGCGCGATCTTCGAACTCGACGGACGAGACCGCAGCCTCACGCATGCCAGCAAGTTTCTGAGACTTTATGTCGAGCAATTGAACGCGCTCGATCGCCGGCGCGGTCTTGGCAAGCAGCAGGTGAACGTGGGTACGGTGAATGTCGAGCCCGGCGCTCAGGCAATTGTCGGCAACGTCTCCTCGCGAGCGTCCCCTTGAGCGATCACAAGCGCAACACCGACGCAATGCAAGCCAGCCCGCGTTGTGGGGCCAAGACAAGGCGTGGCACATCATGCCGGGCACCCGCGATGAGCGGCAAGCGCCGATGCCGTATGCATGGCGGCGCGGTACAAGATGCCGGCGCTCCTCTGAACAATCAAAACGCGCTCAAGCACGGGGAGACGACGCGCAAAGCAAAAGCGCGCGATCGCGCGCTTCGACAGCTTCTCGTCAGCGCTCGCACAACGCTTGTTGAACGCTAAGGCGCGACGAAACGCTCCCCTCCCCCTTTTGGGGAGGGATAGGGTGGGGGGCCAAAGAAATGACTCTCAATCCGACGATGTTGCCACCCCCACCCGACGCGCGTGCAAGCACAGCGCGTCGACCTCCCCAAAAGGGGGAGGTGATCAAACGGCGGCGCGGGCGGCATCGCGCTTGATGAAAAAGCCGCTGGTGAAAAAGCTCAAGCCGCCGAGCACGCAACATGAAATGACGACAAGCATCGAGTAGCGCACGGCGATCTCACCGAAGCGGGCATGAAGCCTATCATTGAGCGCGCCGATCAAAATCGGGCCGACGATTTGGCCGACGAGAGTCGCGGACAGCAAGTTGAACGAAATGGCCGTCGCCCGCATGCGCGGGCGCGCAATCGCCATCAATGCGGAATAGACCGGGGGCTGGTTCATGATCGCGAACAAGCTCGAGCCGAGCATCGCGGTGAACCACACGGCATCGACATCGCTGAACACGAACAAGGCTTCGCACGGCGCGAGCAGAAAGCATGAGATGCCGGCGATCCAACCGCGCCAGCTCTCATCGTGCCGCGTGAGCCAACTGGTCAGCACGCCGCCCAAGAGAATGCCGCCTGCCGAGACCGCGCCGCGCAGCGGAGAGATCACCGTACCGACCGTCTGGACGCTCAAATGGTGCACGCGCATAAGAAAGATCGGGCCCCAGGCGCCGACGCCATAAATATACGCGCCCATGAACGCCCCGCCCAACACCATGCACCAGAAGGAAGGCGCGCCAGCGAGAAAGCTCAGCGTTTCGACAATGCCGGCATTGTCGCGCGCATGGCGCGGCGGCTCTTTCACGCCGAGCAAGAAGACGAGGCCGATGAGAAGGCCAGGCAAGCCTGCCACAATGAATACGAGGCGCCAGCCATAATGTTGCGCAATCCAACCGGCAATCGGCGCATAAAAGATCATCGAGATCGAGCTTGCGCAGCTGAAAATCGCGATCGCCACCGGAAGCGTTTTGCGCGAGAAGATGTCGG
>JBAQHC010000319.1:0-7280 GCA_049288095.1 Alphaproteobacteria bacterium
CTCGCCTTGATGGAAGGCGAGATCGGCGTTCTGCAGGTCGAAAAGCGCATCCGCTCACGCGTCAAGCGTCAGATGGAGAAGACGCAGCGCGAATATTATTTGAACGAGCAGCTCAAGGCGATCCAGAAGGAGCTCGGCGAGACCGAAGACGGCCGCGATGAGCTCAACGAGATCGAAGAGCGCATCAAGAAGGTCAAGCTTTCGGACGAAGCGCGCGACAAGTGCATGGCCGAGCTCAAGAAGCTGCGCCAAATGTCGCCGATGTCGGCCGAGGCGACCGTCGTGCGCAACTATCTCGATTGGATCTTGTCGTTGCCGTGGGGCAAGAAGAACAAGATCAAGAAGGATCTGGCGGCGGCCGAGGACGTGCTCGAGCACGATCACTATGGTCTCGAGAAGGTCAAGGAGCGCATCCTTGAATATCTTGCCGTGCAGCAGCGCATGACGAAGCTCAAGGGCCCGATCCTGTGCTTGGTCGGTCCTCCGGGCGTCGGCAAAACATCGCTCGGCAAGTCGGTTGCGAAAGCGACGGGCCGCGAGTTCGTGCGCATGTCGCTCGGCGGCGTGCGTGACGAGGCCGAAATCCGCGGTCACCGCCGCACCTATATCGGCTCGATGCCGGGCAAGATCATCCAGTCGATGAAGAAGGCAAAGAGCGGCAATCCGCTGATCCTCTTGGACGAGATCGACAAGCTCGGCGCCGATTTCCGCGGCGATCCTTCCTCGGCTCTCTTGGAGGTCTTGGATCCCGAGCAGAACGCGACCTTTATGGATCACTATCTCGAGGTCGAATACGACC
This sequence comes from Alphaproteobacteria bacterium, assembly GCA_049288095.1. GTDB lineage: Bacteria > Pseudomonadota > Alphaproteobacteria > CAWBKL01 > CAWBKL01 > CAWBKL01. The sequence continues at coordinate 800 of JBAQHC010000319.1, forward strand.
TCTCGGACGTGATGTTCATCACGACGGCCAACAGCTTGCGCATGCCGCAGGCTTTGATGGACCGCATGGAGATCATCCGCATTCCGGGGTACACGGAGGATGAGAAGCTCGAGATCGCCAAGCGGCATTTGATGTCGAAGCAGCTCGAGGCGCACGGCCTTAAAGAGGAGGAGTGGAAGATCGCCGACTCTGCGATCCTCGATCTCATCCGCTACTACACGCGCGAAGCTGGCGTTCGTAACTTGGAACGCGAGCTTGCCAATCTCACGCGCAAGGCGGTGCGTGATATCGTTTCCGGTAAAGTCGAGAAGGTGTCGATCACCTCGAAGAACCTCGATAAATATGCGGGCGTTCGCAAATTCCGCTATGGCGAGGTCGAGAAGGAAGATGCTGTCGGCATCGTCAACGGCCTCGCTTGGACCGAGGTTGGCGGCGAGATCTTGCAGATCGAGTCGGTGATGCTGCCCGGTCGCGGCCGGATGCAGACCACCGGCAAACTCGGCGACGTGATGAAGGAGTCGATCGATGCGGCGCGCAGCTTCGTGCGCTCGAAGGCCGTCTCTTACGGCATCAAGCCGACGACCTTCGACAAGAAGGACATCCACGTGCACGTGCCGGAAGGCGCAACGCCCAAGGATGGGCCTTCGGCCGGTGTCGCAATGTGCGTCTCCATCGTTTCGGTGCTCACCGGCATTCCGGTGAAAGCCAATATCGCGATGACGGGCGAAGTCACGTTGCGCGGGCGCGTTCTGCCGATCGGTGGACTGAAAGAGAAACTGCTCGCGGCTTTGCGTGGCGGCATCACCACGGTGTTGATCCCGCAAGAGAACGAGAAGGATCTCGCCGAGATCCCCGACAATGTGAAGAAGGGGCTCACGATCATCCCCGTTTCCACCGTCGAGGAGGTGCTCAAGAACGCACTGGTGCGTCCGCTTCAGGCGATCGAGTGGACCGAGGCCGATGAAGTTGCGGCTGCGGCGCCGGTGTCGGCAAAGGATATCGAAGGCGACCATGCGGGCTTGACCCACTGATCGCGAGTAGTAAGGCGAATGAAGAAGGGCGGCAGCAATGCCGCCCTTTTCATTTTGGCGTGCTTGATTCGTCCGCTCGCCTTCAAGCGAAGCATCGAAAATCCCCAGTTTTCCTTGGGAATCAGCCGCTTTGAGTTTGCGCGATCAGGCGGAGGGTCTACACTCCCGCACGCTTTGGCCCCGCGAATCAGGGCTTTCTTATGGAGTGCGCCTCATGAACAAGAACGATTTGATCGCGCAGGTTTCGGATTCGACGGGCGTCTCCCGCTCCGACGCAACTCGCCTTATCGAGGCGACCCTTGATGCGATCACGGCGGCTCTCAAATCCGGCGATGAAGTGCGGCTTGTCGGTTTCGGCACTTTCGCGGTTTCGCAGCGCGCGGCGACGACCGGGCGCAATCCGCGCACCGGTGAGGAAATTCAGATCCCCGCAGTGAAGCAGCCGAAGTTCAAGGCCGGCAAACAACTCAAAGACGCCGTCAACTGACGCTTCGCTTTGAAGAGGAAAAGTCCACTCAGACTGAATCGCCCCTCCCTCGACGGGAGGGGCAGAGCGCGAAGCGCTCGGGGAGGGTGGAGCAACGATGCTCTGTGTACCCCTCACCCTATCCCCCTCCCGCAGGGGGAGGGGGATTCTAAGTAACCTCGTTCAACCTGATTGGATTCCGCGCTAGTTTGGTCCTTCGCAATCGGCGGGGGGCCATATGCGTTTTCTTGTGCTCATTGGGTTGCTGACATCTGTCGCCTGGCATGGCGCTGTTGCGAAGGATCAATCTCCACAGGCAAGGCAAGCTCCGGAGGGCAATGAGCGCTTCATTGCCTACAAGAAGGGTAAGCAGCTCTTCATCAACGCCACGATCATCGACGGAACGGGCGCGCCGCCGCGATCCAATACTGATGTCTTCGTGAATGACGGCGTCATTGAGAATGTCACGGAGCGCACCGGCCCGCGCAACCAGATGCTCATGAAAGACGTGACGGTGATCGACATGGCGGGCAAGACGCTTCTGCCCGGCTTGGTGATGATGCACGAGCATCTCTTCTATCCGATGCGCGGCGACAATTATGCCTCGATGCCGTATTCGTTCCCGGCGCTTTATCTTGCCGGCGGTGAGACAACCGCACGCACGACCGGTTCCATGTCGCCTTACACCGATCTGGGCGTCCGGGCCGCGATCGAGAGTGGTCAAGCGATTGGTCCGAAACTCGATATCACGGGGCCATATCTTACCGGCCCGGGCATTCCGATCTACGACATGATTGAGCTCAAGGGGCCGCAACAGGCGCGAGAGACTGTGAACTTCTGGGCCGATCAGGGCGTCACGTCTTTCAAGGTTTACATGCACATCACGCGCGAGAATCTCAAAGCCGCGATCGGCGTGGCGCATGCGCGCGGCATCAAAGTGACGGGCCATCTTTGTTCAGTCACTTATCGCGAAGCCGCCGAGCTCGGCATCGACAATCTCGAGCATGGCTTCGGCGCGATGACGGATTTCGTTAAAGGGAAGAAACCGGACGAGTGCCCAAAGGGCGGGGGCTCGGCGCTGGCCGATGTCGATTTGGCCAGCGCCAAATTCAAGTCGCTCGTCAAGTTTCTCATCGACCATCATGTCGTTCTTACATCGACGCTCGGTGTGTTCGAGAGCTTTGCGCCGGGGAGGCCCGAAGCGAGCGAGGCAGCGCGCAATCTTCTGATTCCGGAGTTGCGCGAGGATTATGAGAAGACTTGGGCGCAGGTGCAAAAGGGTGGGCCGAGATACGACCGCGAGGGCGTTGTGTTCGCCAAGCTCATGAAGGCGCAAAAGATGTTCGTGGACACCGGCGGCACTCTCATGATGGGCTCCGACCCCACGGGCTATGGCGGCGTGTTGCCGGGCTATTCCTCCAAGCGCGAGCTGGAGCTTTTGGTCGAGTCCGGCTTTAGCTTCCCTCAGGCGGTTCAAATCGCAACGCTCAATGCCGCGCGTTATCTGGGGCGCGATAAGGAGATCGGCACAATCGAAGCAGGTAAGCATGCCGATCTCGTCGTCATCGACGGCGACCCGATGAAGGACGTCAAAGCAGTCGAAAACATGCCGCTCGTCTTCAAAGACGGCGTCGGCTACGACACGGCAGCTATCATCAATTCCTTCAAAGGCGAAGTCGGGCTTCAGTGACACCCAAATCGTCAGCGCTCGTCGGCGAGTTCTTTTGCGGTTTCGATCGAGCGCGCGAAGCCGACGGGGTCCGCGATCGTCGGCAGCTCATAGTGGTCCTCGCCCGTGCCTTCGATGGTGAGCATGCCATAGTTGAAGATGCGGCCCCAAAGGCCCTGATGCACTTGAATGCCTTCGATGTTGGTGAGCGTGAACTCTTTCGCATCGAGGCGGAAGAGACCAGTCTTGAAGATGAAGCGGCGATTGGTGACGGCGATCTCGGTGGTGGCCTTCTTCACCAGCATTGCGATGAAGATGTAGATGCCGATCAGGATGATGCCGAGAAAGATCAGCGCGAGCACGGCGCGCGCCGTGTAGAGCCAATGAAAGCGGGCGCGCGCGACGATCTGTTCGTGCGGGCCCAGCGACCTCTCGACAAAGCTCATAAATGCCTCCCCACCGCCGGTAGGTTACCAGATTTTGGCGGGCTTTGGCATTCACCGAATCGAGAGTGTGAGCCCCAAGAACGCGCGGCTCTGGTTCACGCTTCACCGGTCAAGCGCGCCCGAAGGCTCGTCAAATGGTCCGCTAAGAGATCGGCGAATGCTCGTATGTGCGGGGTCGATTTGAGATCTTCGCGTACGATCAGCCACATCTCCGAGTTGAGCTCAGGCGGCGGCGCAAAGCAGCGCACAAGATCGGGCTCGTTGTCGCCGACAAAGCATGGCAATGACGCAACACCAAGGCCGGCGCGCAAGTTGGAAACGAGATTGGTCAGGCTGTTGCTGCGAAACCTGATCTCGGCATTGGGCGCGGCCTCCGCAATCCAAATCGGGCCGGGCAAGCGTGCCATTTGACCTTCCATGCCGAGAATGGAATGGCCGGGCAAGTCTTCGCGCGATTTCGGTAAGCCGTGCTCGCTCGCATAGGTCTTGCTGCAATAGATGCTCCAGGCCGCGTCCGGAAAGCGGCGCACGACAATGCCGGCGCCATTGGGGCGTGAGCCTGCGCGCAGGGCGATGTCGGCTTCGCCGCGTGCGACATCGAGGCGGCGATCGTCGGCGACAAGCTCCACACGCACACCGGGATGCAGCTTCTGAAACGTGAGCAGCCAAGGCGCGACCAGGCGGTTGGCGAGGGTCTCGCTTGTCGTTAGGCGCACGACACCGCTAAGCGTTCGCCGCGCCGCCACGAGCGAGCTTTCAAGCGCCCGAACCTCGGCTTCCATGCGCTCGGCCGTTTCGGAGACGCAGATGCCCTGGGGTGTCGGCACATAGCCGCTTTGCTTGCGCTCGAACAGCGCCTGCCCAAGCGTTTCTTCAATATGGGCAATGCGGCGCACGACGGTCGACTGGTTGACGCCCAGAACTTGGGCAGCGCCAAGGGCGGATCCCGTCCGGCGTACCTCCAGCACAAAGCGCAAATCGTCCCAATCCATCCAGGCATTTTGCAGGAATGCAAAATCGCTTGGCAATAACGCTGATTGAAGGCAGAGCGCGCGGCGAATATCTCCTCCCTGCGACGCCGGCCTTGAAGCCAGAGGGCCAAAAAGCCGGCGCAAACAATCCGGGGCCAATCGCAAGGCGCGCCGCAACAAATCGTGGCGGCGAACGGGAAAGCTTTGTCAACAAGCATAGAAGGAGAGAAGCCATGTCATCCAAGCAACCGATTTTTGTGCCGGCGGGAGCGGGCGAGCAATTAAAGATCCTGGGTTCGGTGCATACCAACAAAGTGACGCCGGACAAGACGGGCGGCGCGTTTATCGCGCTCGAAATAACTGTGCCGCCGCGCTGCGGCCCGCCCATGCACACGCACGAGAAGGATTGCGAGTTCTTCTACGTGCTCGAGGGTGAGCTGACCTTTTCGCATCCCGGCGGCTCGGTCGTCGCGAAGCCTGGCGACTTCTGCTTCTTGCCGACCGGCGGTTATCACGCCTTCCGCAATGACGGCGAGAAGGATGCGAAGGCGCTCGTTGTGGTGGCGCCGGGCATTGCCGCTCATAAGTTCTTCGACGAAGTCGATCATCGCCTTCACGGCGCCATCGACGAGCCTGTGGTTGCCGATGTTGCCGGCCGTAATGGCATTTCGTTCGGCGCGCCGGCCAATTGAACTACACACTCTGTCATGGCCCGGCGTCATCCTGAGGTGCTCGGCCCGTGGTTCGAGGCGCGCAAGATCGCACGCACCTCACCATGACGGGCCGAGCCTCGAAGGATATCCGGCCCATGCAGAGTGCGAGACGGCCTGTTCTAATCCAGCGTGCGGCGATAGCGGATGAGCGCAAGTCCGGCGATGACGGCAAGGATCACCAAAAGGGGCCACAGGTCGCCGGCAATGTCGCCAAGACCTGCGCCCTTCAGCATCACCTTGCGGACAATCCTGATGAAGTGGGTGATCGGCACGCATTCGCCGATCGCTTGCGCCCAGGTGGGCATGGCGGCGAAGGGAAAGAGAAAACCGGAAAGCAGCATGGACGGCAGAAAGATCATGAACGTCATCTGCATCGCCTGCATCTGCGTGCGCACCGCCGTCGAGATGAGAAAGCCGAGAAGAAGATTCGCGCAGACAAACAAGAGAAGGCCGATCGAAAGGGCGATTGCAGAGCCGGTGAAGGGCACATCGAACAGGAGGCGCGCCGCCGCCAGAACGAGCGAAATCTGAATCGCCGCAACGAAAATGTACGGCACTGTCTTGCCGATCATCACCTCATAGGGCTTGACCGGTGTTGACAGCAGCGTTTCGAGCGTGCCCCGCTCTGCCTCGCGTGTGATCGCAATTGCCGTGATCATCACGAGCGTCATGGTGAGTATGATGCCGAGCAAGCCCGGCACGATATTGTAGGCCGTGATGCCGGCGGGATTGTAACGCCGGTGCACAACGATGTCGTAAGGCGCGAGCGTTGGCGCGAGCTTTGCGAGCGGACCGGTCAGATCATGCGCGAGCGCCCTCTGCACGACCGTCGCAACTGCGCCGACCGGGCCGCCGGCGGCGACAGGATCGGAAGCGTCCGCCGCAAACAGCAGCTCGGGCCGTTCGCCGCGAATGAGCTTCTCCTCGAAATGATCAGGCACGATGAGAAGGAAATTTGCTTGGCCGGACCGCAGCATGGCGTCGGCTTCGGCCGGGTCTTTGGTTGTCGCGGTAACATTGAAATAGGAGGAGTTGACGAGGCCAGAGATGATATCGCGCACGAAGGGGCCGTCATCGCGCAGCTCGACGACCATCGGCATATGGCGCGGATCGGTATTGATCGCGTAGCCGAGAAGCAGCGTTTGCATCACCGGCAGCATGATCATCATCGCGAAAGTGATGCGA
>JBAQHC010000320.1:0-4093 GCA_049288095.1 Alphaproteobacteria bacterium
GCTGCCATCAGAAGACGAGCCGTGCCGAGCTGAATGACATTCGAAACGAAGCCCGTGCAAACTGTCATCGCGCTCCAGAACAGGCAACCAATTGCAACGACATTGCGGCGGCTCCACCGATCGGCAAGCATCGCAACCGGCACGCCGACAATGGCGTAGATCGCGACCAGCGATGTGATGAGCCCCAGCGCCGTGTCGGAGAGATGCATCTCCTTCTTGATCAGCTGCAGCACAAGGGAGAGCACGCCGCGATCGAAATAGTTGAGTGTGGAAATGATTGTGAGCAGCGTGAGCGCCGTGATCGAACCCGCGCTCCAATCGCTCCGCGCCGCGTGATCTTCGGCGCCGCGCGCCGCTTTGGCCAGATTCGCTTCCTCGCCTGCACTCACGTCTCCCCCTTCGCGCCGATCCGGCAACTTGTTTTGAGGAGAATGGCGCAGCAATCGCCTGTTCGGAAGAGGTACCCGGTAAGGTGAGTGAATCTTTTGTGTCGGGCTTGCTTTGCCGTTCGCGCATCAGGCCCGCTGGCATAAACTGATTAAAGGCAATTGATTCGGCGCGCGGCACGCGCTGGGGTTCTCGGGGTTTGAGTGTTGCTCCAAGCGCTGGTTCGGCGTTTTTCGAGACACAAGGCCTTCCACAGCGGGCCCTCCCCGCTTGCCTCCCACAATTCTTTCCCGAATTCACGCGGAAACTCGATTTCATCCGCCTACGCATCTTTTTTCCCCCAAGAGGAGAAGTGTAAATGGCCAAGCGGTCGGCGCGCGTTAAGTCACGTTCAAACAATGAGGCGGATTCGCTTCCCAATGTGCGTGCGCTCTTTCCCGACAATGTCGGGCGCTGGTCGCCGGTTGATGGCGACGGGCGTGAAGGCCGCGACCAAAGCTATGTGCGCCATGTAAGGGCGAAGAGCGAGAATCAGCGCCGGCTGCTTCAAGCGCTTTCCGAGAAGAATCTCGTTGTGGCGGCAGGCCCCGCAGGAACCGGCAAGACATTTCTTGCGATTGCAAAGGCGGTTGAGGCGCTTGAAGAAGGCCGCGTTGCGCGCATCCTGCTCTCCCGCCCCGCCGTCGAAGCTGGTGAAAAGCTCGGCTTTCTGCCCGGTGATCTTGAGGACAAGCTCGCGCCTTATTTGCGCCCGCTCTACGATGCGCTGGCCGACCGGCTGGGCGGCAAGCGTTTGCGCGCGCTTTTGGCCGAAGGCGCAATCGAGATTGCGCCTGTCGCTTACATGCGCGGGCGCACGCTCAACAACGCCTTCATCGTGATCGATGAGGCGCAGAACTGCACATTCGGCCAGCTCAAGATGCTGCTCACGCGTCTCGGCTGGCATTCGGTGATGGTGCTCACCGGCGATCCCGACCAAACCGATTTGCTGCCGGGCTTCTCCGGCTTCCGCGACATCGCCGAGCGGCTCAAGAAAGTGCCGTCGATCGAAGTGGTCGAGCTTGGCGACACCGACATTGTGCGCCATCCGCTCGTCGCCGAAATGCTTCAGGTGCTGTAGGCGTTACCCACTCCTGTCATCCCGGACGCGATGCAGCATGCAATGCTGCCTCGCAGATCAGGGATCCACCCTTCACAGGCTCAGGGTGACGTCATGGTGAGCTTGTCGAACCATGGATCCCGTGTCTGCACCGCACCGATAAATCGCTGCGGCGCGCACGGGATGACAGATGAGGAACAGTGGGTGCTATTCCGTGCGGCTGAGCCAATCGCGATAGGCCGCCGTCGACCACGGCCGGCCGAGGAAGTTTTTGATAAGCTCCGATGCCGGCGCTGAGCTGCCCGGTTCGAGAATGTTCCTGCGATAGGCGGCGTTGACCGCGGGATCAAGCAAGCCTTCTTTTTGAAACCGCGTGAACAAATCCTCGGCAATCGCGAGCGACCATTGATAGGCATAATAGCTCGACGAATAATCGTTGAGGTGCGAGAAACTGTCGTAGAAATGCGCGCCCGTTAGCGGCGAAAACGGTGAATATTGCCGTTCGAGCTTTGCATCTTCGCTTGCGAGATCGAATGCCGCCGGATCCTGGCGATAGAAGTCGAGCGAAACGTCCGCATAATAGACTTGCGTCGCCGTATCGATACCGAGGCCGAAGAACCGAGCGCGATTTAGCGCATTCACCAGATCTTCCGGGATCGTCTCGCCTTGCGCGTTCACCGCAAAGCGCTTAAGCGCTCCGTAGTCATACGCCCAATTTTCCCTGAGCTGCGACGGCGCTTCGGCGAAATCGATCTCGGTCGAAGCGCTCGCATTGTTCACCCACTCGCCATGCCCGCTGAGGAGATCGTGCAGTAAGTGGCCGAACTCGTGCATGAAAGTGACAACGTCTTCGTGCTCCAGAAGAGCGGCCGGGTCCTCCGCGCCGGGAAGATTCATCACCAGCGCATCGAGGGGCACTTCCTCATTCTCAATGCCGACGGCGATCGGATATTGCGCGGCGCCGAGATATTTGCCCGCGCGGGGGTGGAGATCGAGATAGAAGCGGCCGACCAGCTTACCGTTCTCATAGACCTCATGCGCCGTCACATGTGGATCCCACACCGGCGTTTTCCAGTCCTTGATCGTGAGCCCGAATTGATCCGCGGCAAGCTTCAAGATGCCGGCTTTGACATTGGCGAATTGGAAGTAGCTGCGCAGCTTTTCCGCATCGACGGCGAAGTTCTCCTGCCGCACGAGATTTTGCAGGTACCAATATTGCCAGACGCCGACACTCGTCGCCTTCGGGTTGATCTTGCGCAGCCGGCCGAGCAACACGCCCATGTCGCGCGCTTTGGCGCCTTGGACGATACCGTTGATCTCGTCGAGAAAGGCTTGCGCCCTTACGGGCGTCCCGGCCATGTTCACTTCCAGCGCATAGCTCGCGTAGTCGGGATAGCCGAGGAGCTTGGCGAGCGCGAACCGCGCCGCTAGCAAGGCTTTGAGGTTGGATTCGTTTTCCGGAAAGCCGCGCGTTCTTTCGGCGAGGCGCAGGGCTTTGCGCGCGCCGTCGTCCTTCGCGTAGGTCATGAACGGCACGTAATCGGTGTCGCCGGTGGTGATGACGACCTTGCCGTTCTTCCCCGGCTTATGCGTGGCGATGAAATCCGCTGGCAACCCCGCGAGCTTGGTAGGCGCGATCTCGATTTGGCGTACATCGTCGCGTATCGCACGCTCAAAAGCTTGACCCGCTTTCACCTCCTCGTCCTTGAGCTCGGCGATGCGCGCGCGCGTTGCCTCGTCCTGATCGACGCCGGCGCGCCGAAAATCGCGCAGCGTCTTGGAGATGCTGTATTTGGTCGCGCCATCGGTGAGTGAATTGTCGATCTTGCGGATCTGCTCGTAGAGCGGACGCGACAGATTGATCTCGGTCGCCACCTTTGAATATTCCTGATCGCACGCTTCCGCCGCGCTTCGAATCTCTTCCGACGGATGGATGTCCTCGAGCAATGCGGCTTCCTGCCAGCCATTTTGCAGCTCGAGCATCATTTCATTATACGGCTTGTAGACCGCATCGATGGTCGGCGTACCTTGATAGCTCGCGATCGCAGCGAGGCGCGCGCGAATATCGGCAATGCTTGTCGTGCAGGTAGTTCTGAAAGCATCGGCCGAGGCGTAGAGATGCACGGCCTCAAGGCGCGCCGCCGGCGCATTCATTGCCGGGTTCGGCGGCAAGGCCGCGCCAAGCGTTCCAGGCGCGGGTGTGGTTTGCCATTTCGGCGGCGGCGGCGCATTGGTCTTGTGCGCTTTGCGCTCACACGCCGCGAGCGCAATCACGCAAAGAAGCGCGGCCATCAGTCGTCGGAGCACGCAACATCCCTTGCGTGGTTGAAACCGGAAGGACTTGTTGCACGAGGACAGGAGTGCGCCAAGCGCTGGTCACACGTCCGAAAAGCAGGGCCCAAAAAGACAACGCGGCGCACTTGCGCCGCGTGGCAGTTTGGAATGCTCCTCCCTGGACTTCAGCCAGCCGCGCTATTCTTCAGTTTATTGTTGAAATTTTATTGCGCTTGTGGAGCGACTATAGACGGTTGGCCTGTGGAAGCCAATAGATTTTGTCACGAATATGTCAACGGAAGATGGGACGCACCCCAACTCGCAATGCAGCAT
>JBAQHC010000321.1:0-2551 GCA_049288095.1 Alphaproteobacteria bacterium
CGGCAAATTCGTGTTTGGGCCGATGCAGTCGCGCCAGTTGCGCATGGAGCGAATTGGCGAATACAGCGCCGGGGTATCCTATCCTTACCCCTCGGTCGAGCTGCGCGTCGAAAAGGCCGGCTCGTGGTACGTCTTCAAGTATCGCGCGGCGTCAAGCGACCCGTGGGCGATCCTGGACGAGCGTTACTCGGTCGAGCCGGTGACGAGGGTGGGGTTGATCACGCGCGGATGGGATAACCGCGCCGCGCCAGTGATGGCCGACTATGACTATTTTGGCAGTACCGCAAAACTCACTATGGGCCGTTGCCCGCGGGGAGAGCCTTCCAGCGTTTCACGAGTTGCCTCAGTTGCCCCTGCGACTGCTGGGGTGAACGCGTGTTGAGTCTGAATCGCTGGCGATGTGCCAGCACTCGCTGTTGCTCTTGCTGCAAGTCGTGATCGTCTACCTGCGAAATGGCTGCGATGGTTTCCGACCGGGAAGCCGGGCCGGGGATCAATTCCCACGCGCCTTCGCGCAGCAAGAGACGTTTCGCGGCACCGACTTGGCCGGTGGTGGAGAGCAGGCGACGGGTCACATCGCGGAATTCACTCTCGCGGTCATTGTTGGTGCGCGGCAGGCCGGGCACATCATAAGTGTGGAACAGGCCCGGCGCATAACTGCGTGAAACCTTAACAATCTTGGCGCCGAATTCGAGCAACGGCAATGAGGCCTGACTTTCTTCGACGATCTGATCGAGATAAGCTTGCCACTCGGTTTGCACTTCAGCACCGGAGCGGGCCGGCTTTCCGTCGGGATCGAGGAGAGTTTCCAGGTGCTCGAGCCAGTCGGCGGCTTGGCGCACTTCAAGATAGTCTCGTCGCATGACCTTGAGCGCACGCCGGAGGCCATGCAGCACTTGGATCAGTCGCGGCTCTGGGTCATGCCGGACGAGTTGCTCCACGCAGCGTTTGACTTCGAGCAAACGCTCGTAGGTCTCGACGCCCGCCAATCGAAAGGGCGGTCGCCCTTTGAGGGTCAGCAGGTACCGCACGCGGTGCACGATATCTTGGACAATCTTCTCTCGCTCTGCCGCGGGTGCGGTCGCCGATGTAACGGGGGGCGCGGCGGCCTCGGCTGGCAGGGGGGACTCGACGGGTGACGGTACCAAGCCAGTGACCGTCAAAACACCTGTGTTTTCAAGGGTTTTAGGCCGGAGCAGCTCGCCCAGGTCGGTCCGCACCTCCTGGCGCAATGTCTTTTTCATCGCTTCATCCGCGTCGGCCACGGGCGCGGCGGCATTCTGAAAATAGTGCATTTGACAAAAGCCATGCACGGAGTGGGGAAAGACGCGGGCGACCGCCGGTGCCAACGCCACTTGTTTGTCGCTCACGAGCGCCGTCACGGGCAGACCCAGGTCGGCAATCGGCTGAAGGAATTCGACGAACGCCGTTTCATCTTGGCGCAGCAGCCAGCCACTGCGTAACGTCCGGCCCGTCTGAAGTTCCCGCACGACCCACAGTTGCGGTTCACCGCCCACCGGCATCAAGCCATCCAAGCTCAACAGCAAACCAGTGGACGCGCCGACCCGTTTCAGTTCGTCCAGATGCTCTCGCTCGTGGCACGCCAACAAGGGCAAATACTTGAGATGATACAGATACCGCACCTGCGCTTCGCTGATGTCCACCCGAGCTGCCAAATCGGCCTGGAGCGCCGCAAAGTGTGCGCGCCCCTTTTGACGCTCCCACCCAATCTGGGCAATCACATCATACCCGTAGGTGCCGTGTTTCGGAGCGACCCGTTGCCAGGCCGCCGAGTGCCATGCCTTCGGCCCGCCGGGACACTCAGGATTCACGCATACTTTCGGCCGGTAGGCAATCGTCTTCACTTGGAACATCGTCTGAACCGTCTTCCGCCCGTTCACGTAGTGTGCCTCGCTCAACGGGTGATGACATCGTGGACAGATGTCCAGTTCGCACGAGAAAATCGTCGGCGCGGTGCGGGCCAAGTCTTTGGGGGTTCGCATGGTCTCTTCCAGTCGAGTCGGGTGATTGTAAGCCGCTATGATACCCCCATGGTTCGGATCATAAAAGTGAGTTTTGCGGTATTGCCATTTTTGAGCTTGAAATTGGGCTTTTTCGAGCCGACTAAAACTGTGTTCGACAATTGAGATTAGAGTTTCCTGGGTTCCTGTAACAGCCACTCGTGCGGCTGTGAGTGGCATTTTGCTGCTATCCAATAATCCTCACAAATTTTGTAACCTAGAGCGTTTAGTTTTTGTCTTGCTTCCACCGTCAAGCCTTTGAAGTATTCACCATATGGAAAAATCCGCCAAGATTTGCGATCTTTAGACTCGTACCATTCGGCAAAAGTGGGTATAGACTTCTTGCTTCCTCTCTTTCTCGTACCCGGAGGGTAAACCGCCTTGCCTGCATTTCGCGAGCGATACTTGAGAGTACGGAGATCTAGGTCGTGAAGATGTCTTGGTGTGACTGGCACGGGATTGACTCTAGTTTTGAAAGTGTCAATGTCCACACTTTTGGCTGGTAGGAGAACTGCTATCTCATATAAGCC
>JBAQHC010000322.1:0-1828 GCA_049288095.1 Alphaproteobacteria bacterium
CTTGACGGACTTCTGCCAGTCGGTGAGCACGCCCCAGTCCTGCACCTTGCGGGTGCGCTCGGCCACCGGATTGTCGATGTGCTCGCCCGCATACATGAGCAGGTGCTGCAGGTGCGCCTTGACCCCGCTTGGGATATCGGCAAAGCGCTCGCCGTGCTGGCCGTGCCCGGCAGCGCCGAGGCCTGCGAAATTGTTCTGATCGGCGCGGACGTCGCCCGTGTAGCTCAAGGCGCCGGTCTCGAGGATCATTTGGAAGAAGGCGATGTCCCAGCGGATGCCGAGCTCCTCGCCGTAGCGCATGTACTCGGTCGCCACCGCGTCGTAGCGCGGGTCGGTGTGCGCGTTGCGCGAGCGCAGGTAGGCCATCAGGCGTCCCGGCGTGGCGCAGGCAGGGACTGGGTTTGCGTCGGATATCTTGACTTCGGGAAGACCGGCCGCGAACGCGGGAATGCTTGCGACGAAGAGAGCGATCGTGAGCGATGCTCCGAACAATTTTTGCATGAGAACACCCGTTTTCAGACGCGGCGCTGCGCTTCTTGATGTCGCCCAACAAGCCGACAAACGTTCTAAAGTGCTTAACGTTAACGGCCGGTTTACACCTTGTCGGACCCCCGCTTCGCAGCTTGCGCACCTTTGGGGCGCGAGTTGGGGCGTGGAGCGGAGGAATTGTGGCGCCGCGTGCTAAGCCGTGCGGATCGGCCAGAAAATATTGGCTCACGCCAGATGCTGGCCGCCGTCGAGCGCGATCATCTGGCCGGTCATCGACGGCGTGTCGAGAATGAAGCGCACCGCCGCGGCGATCTCGGCGAGCGTGGGTCCGCGCCCCAAGAGCGTCGCCGATTTCTCGGCATCGAACGCGGCGTCGGTCTGATGCACGCTCTTGAGCACGGGCCCCGGTCCGATGGCGTTGACGCGCACGCGCGGCGCCATGGCTTGCGCGAGCGTTTGCGTGGCGGTCCACAGGCCGGCCTTCGAGATCGTATAGGAGAAGAAGTCCGGCGTTAGCCGCCAAACTCTCTGGTCGACGATATTGATGACGTTGCCCTCCGCGCCCTCGGGCAAATTCATATAGAGCGCCTGGGCGAGGAACACGGCGGCCTTGAGGTTGACGTCGAGATGGGTGTCCCAGCCGGAGGAGGTGAGCGTGGTTATGGTGTCAGGCAGGAACTCCGAGGCGTTGTTGACGAGGCAGCTCGGGGCACCGAGCTTTTCGGTGCAGCGCGCGATCAGCCCGCGCGCGCTGTCGACGTCGGCGAGATTGGCGCCGAGCGCCGCCGCCGTTCCGCCTGCCGCTTCGATCTCCTCGGCCAGGCGTTGCGCCGCGTCTCCCGAGTGCCGGTAATGGAGAGCGACGCGCCAGCCATGCCCGGCGAGATCGAGGGCAATCGCCCTCCCGATGCGCCGGGCGGCGCCGGTGACGAGTGCCGTTCGAGGTAAAGAGGGGTGGGGCATGTCGGGAAAATTGTGCCGGGGTTTCTCTGGAGGGAAGATGTCATCATGCTCGAGTTGACCGTGTCCTTCGAGCACCAAAGCGATCTGCCTAACCTTTGAGCAAATCGGACAAATAGATCGCGCCATCGATCGCGAAGGTGCCGGTTCGGCGGGCGTATTTTGTATGTTTAATAGTCAAAGTCTCTTGGCCGTTGCGGAGATGTGACAGGGTTGTCAAGGAGACGCTGAGCTACGTCATTTTGGCTTGAGCGCGCGCCTGTTTACGCTTTTTCTACGCGCTAGAAGCGTTCGAAGAGACGCCGCCACCGCGGTCAGAACGAGTCGGCGCTTTGGTGTTAGTAGCGTAACGGGGGTGTAAACCATCATGGCCGTATCT
>JBAQHC010000323.1:0-21018 GCA_049288095.1 Alphaproteobacteria bacterium
TCAATGACGAGATCCTCGCCCTGCTCGACAAGGATGTCCGCCCGCTTGTGGTGAAGCCATGAGCGCCGAAACCAATACCCCGAACGATGGCCTGAAATTCGATGCTGAAGACCGGCGCGCGCTGCTAACGACTTTCATTGGGGCTTTGATCATCATTCCCGTCGCTGCGTGGGTGTTCGGCGGCGTGAATGGACTCGCGCAAGCAAACTGGACCTTCCATCCGGATTTTTCGGTGCTTGCGCGCGCGCCGCTGTGGGTGAAGCTTCATTTGCTCGCCGCAGGCGTGACGGCGACGGCGGCGGCTACCATTCTTTCGCTCCGCAAAGGCACATCGCTGCACAAAGTAGCGGGCAGGTTCTGGGCAGCCGTGATAGTCGGGACGGCGATTTCGGGACTCTTGATCGACGTGCATCGCTTCACGCCAGCGCACGGCGCAGCTTTGCTCGTGTTTTTCATGGTGCCGCTTGCGATCTGGCGGGTCAGAACAGGCGATCTCAGAGGGCATCGGCGGACGGTGATGCAGCTCATGATCGCCTTCGTGATCGTCGCCGCCCTCGCCTTCCTGCCCGGCCACTTACTGCATGGGGTTTTCTTCGGCCCTTGAATTTCAGGTCCGAGTGGGCCATATTCCGGCGCACAGTGATTGAGCAATCGATCACAAACGAGCTTCTGAAAAGAAGCGGGCTTGCGGGCCCGCTTTTTTCTTTATCCGGAGGCCCTTTTGGGCGTTGCCGAGCGCGTAACCGAACTGATTGAGCCTGTAGCCGCGAGCCTTGGCTATGAGCTCGTGCGTGTGCGGTTCAAAGGCCATGTGCTGCAGGTCATGGCGGAAAAGCCCGACGGCACGATGCGCATCGAGGATTGCACGATCTTGTCACGCGCAATCTCGCCGGTGCTCGATGCAGCCGATCCGATCTCGGAAAATTATAGCCTCGAAGTTTCCTCACCAGGCATCGACAGGCCGCTCACCCGCGAGAAAGACTTCATCAATTGGGCCGGGCACGAAGCGAAGATCGAGCTCACGCGCCCGCTTGATAAGCAAAAGCGGTTCCGCGGCATCTTGAAGGGCTTCAAGGATGATGCCGCGCTTTTAGAAATTCAGGGTACGGATGGAGCCGAGACTGTTGCGCTCCCATTTTCGGCCATCGGCGAGGCCAAGCTCGTTTTGACCGATGAGCTTTTGAAGCAAGCAGCGGCAGCGCAACCGATCGATGAATCTGCGTTCGACGAGATTGAGGAAGAGCGAATGGGGAATAGCGAATAGCGAGTAGGGAAAATTCTATTCGCTACTCACTATTCGCTATTCGCCTCTTGGAAAACAGAACAAACGCAAGTGGAGCAGACCAATGGCAGTCAGTGCTAATAAGCTCGAGCTTCTGCAAATCGCGGATGCGGTCGCGCGCGAGAAGTCGATCGAGCGCGAGATCGTGATCGGCGCGATGGAGGAAGCCATTCAGCGCGCGGCGCGCTCGCGCTACGGCATGGAAAACGAGATCCGCGCCGAGATCGACCCAAAGACCGGCGAGACTAATCTCGTGCGGCTTTTGCAGGTGGTCGAAAAGGTCGAAAACGATGCCACGCAAATCGGCTTTGCCGAAGCGCGCCGACGTAACCCAGAAGCGCAAATTGGCGACTTTATCGCCGAGCCTTTGCCACCCTTCGAGTTCGGCCGTATCGCTGCGCAATCCGCCAAGCAGGTGATCGTGCAAAAGGTGCGCGATGCCGAGCGCCAGCGCCAATTTGAAGAGTTCAAAGACCGCGTCGGCGAAATCGTCCATGGCGTGGTGAAGCGCGTCGAATATGGTAATGTCGTCATCGATCTTGGCCGCGGCGAAGCAGTGGTCCGCCGCGATCAGCTGCTGCCGCGCGAGACTTTCCGCACCGGCGACCGCGTGCGCGCTTACGTCTATGACGTGCGCCGCGAAACGCGCGGGCCTCAAATTTTCCTTTCTCGCACTTCGCCGGAATTCATGTCGCGCCTCTTCGCGCAGGAAGTGCCGGAAGTTTACGACGGCGTTGTCGAAATCAGAGCGGTTGCACGCGATCCCGGCAGCCGCGCGAAGATCGCCGTGATCTCCAACGATTCATCGATCGACCCAGTGGGCGCGTGCGTTGGCATGCGCGGCTCTCGCGTGCAAGCCGTCGTCAACGAGCTGCAAGGCGAGAAGATCGACATCATCCAATGGTCGGGCGACCCGGCGACCTTCATCGTCAACGCGCTTGCACCCGCCGAAGTCACCAAGGTCGTGCTCGACGAAGAGGATCAACGTATCGAGGTCGTCGTTCCCGATGAGCAGCTTTCGCTCGCTATCGGCCGGCGCGGCCAGAATGTGCGCCTCGCCTCGCAGCTCACTGGCTGGGACATCGACATCCTGACCGAGAAGGAAGAGAGCGAGCGGCGCCAGGAAGAGTTCAAAGCCAAGAGCCAGATGTTCATCGAGACGCTTGATGTCGATGAGGTCATCGCGCAATTGCTCGTTTCCGAAGGCTTCACCGAGCTTGACGAGGTCGCTTATGTCGATTTGCACGAGCTTGCTCAGATCGAAGGCTTTGACGAGGACACCGCGCTGGAGCTTCAGACCCGCGCTCGCGAATATCTCGACAGGAAGCGCGAGGAGCAGGATCAAGAGCGCAAGTCGCTCGGCGTAACCGACGATCTTGCGAACCATGAGGGCCTGACGCTGCCCATGGTCATTGCGCTCGGTAAGGGCGGCGTCAAAACGCTCGAGGATTTCGCGGGGCTCACACCCGATGAGCTCATCGGCTGGACCGAGCCTTCGAAGGAAGGCCGCACCAAGCATGAAGGCTTGCTCGAATCCTTCGGCGTCAACAGCGATACAGCAACGAACCTCATCATGAACGCGCGCGTTTCGCTCGGCTGGATCGAGCCGCCGGAGCCGCCAGAGGCAGAGAATGAAGCAGGCGCAGAGCAGCCCGCCGCGCCGTGAGGCGCAGTCGGACGCACTTGAAGCTGAAGATGCGCACGCGACACTGCGTCAATGCATCGTCACGCGCGAGCGCTATCCTAAGGAAGTGATGATCCGGTTCGTGGCGGCGCCAGATGGCACGCTTACGCCGGATCTTCAGGCCAAGCTGCCAGGCCGCGGCGCTTGGGTCATTGCCGATGCGCCGGCGATTGAAAAAGCGGTCCAAAAACATATGTTTGGTAGGGCGCTCGATGCGCAGATCAGCGTTCCCGCAGGGCTTTGCCGAACAATCGAGACGCTCCTGGCCAAGCGATGCCTGGAGCTGATGGGCCAGGCGCTCGGTGCAGGGCAAATGCTACTGGGCTCAGGGTCGATCCAAGCGGCGGCGCGGGCGGGCGAGGTTACCGTGGCGATCGAGGCCAAGGATGGCGCGCCAGACGGGCGCCGTAAGATCATTGCTTCGCTTCGGGCCGGAGGTCTCCTCGGCCGGGAGCCCAAACATGGTAAGGCAACTGTTATCGGCTGCTTTTCGAGCGAGGAATTGAGTTTGGCACTCGGCAGGGAAAATGTGATACATGCAGCCCTGCCGGCGGGCGGCTTTGCCAGCCGGCTGGTGGCGGAAGCCCGCCGGCTCGAAGGCTTTCGCCCGCTTATCCCCGATACCTGGACCCGAACAGATGGGCCCTCGAACCCCGGGGCAATTTCCGTCGAGTGAGTGCTGGGTGCATCGGGCGGCCCTTTTTGAGGGCTCATCCGCTCAGCTTCGAATGAGAGATGATGTTGGTGGCCGGCTTGGCCGGCGCGGATACAAGGTAGCGAATGACGGATACCAGCGATAAGACCGGCGACAAGCAGGGTGAACGCAAGCCGATGAGCCTTAAGGGCAAGATCAGCTCGGGCACCGTGCGTCAAAGCTTCAGCCACGGCCGGTCGAAGACTGTTGTTGTCGAGACAAAGCGCAAGCGCGCCGGCGCCGCCGATAAGGCGGAGACGGGGCCGTGGGCAAAACCACCCGAGCCGGAAAAGCCCCAACCAAAGGCGCAAGTTCAGCCACAGGTCGTCGTAGAAAAACCGAAGGTCGAGCAGCCGCAGCAGCGCGGCCAAGTGCTCCGTGAATTGACGGAAGAAGAGCGCGTTGCGCGCGTCAGAGCCCTCGAAGAAGCGCGCGTTGCCGAGGCCGAAGCCAAGAAGCGTGCGGAAGCCGAAGCTGTCTTGCGCGCCGAGGAAGAAGCAAGGCTTGCTGTCGAACGGGCAGCCGAAGCCAAGCGCGAGGCCGAAGAGGCGGCGCTACGCAAAGCGCACGCGCCGGAAGCGCCAATCGAAACCAAAACGGCGCCGCAGCCGGGTATTGCCAAGCAGGCGCCGGCACAACCCGAGAAACCAGACATTGCCGCCGTCGAGGCGCGGGCTGAGCAAGAAGTGCTGCGCGGCCGCACAAAGCCCGCAATCGTCGAGGAAGAGGAAGAGGAAGAAGAGCAGAGCAAAAAGAAAGCCCGCCCCGGCACGCCTGCGCCGAAGAAAGTTCCAGGTGCTGGGCGCAACGAGCCCAAGCGCCGTTCGGGCAAGCTCACCATCACGCGTGCGCTATCGGATGAAGATGAAGAGCGCGTGCGTTCGCTCGCCTCCATGCGCCGCGCCCGCGAGCGCGAAAAGCGCGCCGCACAAGCGCGCACCGAGCCGCAAAAGATCGTGCGCGACGTTGTGATCCCTGAATCGATCACGGTGCAGGAACTCGCGAGTCGCATGGCGATCCGCTCTGCCGATGTCATCAAGTCGCTGATGAACCAGGGCCTGATGCTGACGATCAACGACGTGCTCGACGCCGATACCGCTCAGCTGGTCGCAGAAGAATACGGCCACACAGTGCGCCGTATCGCAGAGGCCGATGTGGAAGAGGGCCTCGTCACCGCACCCGACGTCGAAGAAGATCTCGAACCGCGCCCGCCGGTCGTCACGGTGATGGGCCATGTCGACCACGGCAAGACATCGCTTCTTGATGCGATCCGCCACGCGAATGTCGTTTCAGGCGAAGCCGGCGGTATCACGCAGCATATTGGCGCCTATCAAGTGACCACCGCGAACGGCCACAAGATCACATTTCTCGACACACCTGGCCACGCGGCCTTTACGCAAATGCGTGCTCGCGGCGCCAAGGTGACCGATATCGTCATTCTCGTCGTTGCTGCGGATGATAGCGTAATGCCGCAGACCGTCGAGGCGATCAATCATGCGCGCGCCGCGGGCGTGCCGATCATCGTTGCGATCAACAAGATGGATGCGCCGGGCGCGAATGCCGATAAAGTGCGCCAGGGACTCTTGCAGCACGAGATTGTGGTCGAAAAGCTCGGCGGCGATGTGCAGGATGTCGAAGTCTCGGCCCTCAAGAAGACCGGCCTCGACAAGCTTGAAGAAGCGCTCTCGCTGCAAGCCGAAATCCTGGAGCTCAAGGCCAATCCAAATCGCCCGGCAGAAGGCGCCGTGATCGAGGCTAAGCTCGATCGCGGCCGCGGGCCGGTTGCGACGGTTCTGGTCGAGCGTGGCACGCTGCACACGGGCGATATTTTCGTTGCCGGCGCCGAGTGGGGCCGCGTGCGCGCGCTGATCTCGGACCGCGGCGAGCAAGTGAAGAGCGCCGGACCTTCGACTCCGGTCGAAGTGCTCGGCCTTTCCGGCATGCCGGCCGCGGGCGACAATTTCATCGTGGTCGAAAACGAAGCACGCGCGCGCGAAGTCTCCGACTATCGCCAGCGCACGATGCGCGATACGCGCAACCGCGCGGCGGGCTCGCGCGGCACGCTCGAGCAGATGATGACGCAGCTCAAAGCCGGCACCGCGAAGGAATTGCCGGTCGTCATCAAGGCCGATGTGCAAGGCTCGCTCGAAGCCATTGTTGGTGCGCTTGACAATCTTTCAACATCTGAGGTGCGCGTGCGCGTGCTCCACGCCGCGGTCGGCGGCATTTCGGAATCCGATGTCGTGCTCGCCGAAGCCTCGGGCGCGCCGATCATTGCGTTCAATGTGCGCGCCGAAAAACAAGCGCGCGACATGGCCGAGCGCGACAAGATCGAGATCCGCTATTACTCGATCATCTACAATTTGATGGACGATGTGAAAGCCGTGATGTCGGGCATGCTCAGCCCCACGCGCAAGGAAACTTTCCTCGGCTATGCGGAGATACTGGAGGTGTTCAACATCTCCAAGGTCGGCAAAGTGGCCGGCTGCCGCGTAACCGAAGGCGTTGTCCGGCGCGGCAATTCGGTGCGCCTGTTGCGCGACAATGTCGTCATTCACGAAGGCAAGCTTTCGACACTCAAGCGCTTCAAAGATGAGGTGCGCGAAGTGCAAGTCGGCCAGGAATGCGGCATGGCGTTCGAGAACTACCAAGACCTGCAGAAGGGCGACGAGATCGAGTGCTTCGAGGTCGAGGAGATCAAGCGCACGCTTTAGTCGGTGAAGAGGTGGCAAGCCGACAAGCCAAACCCGCCAGGGAGTATGATCTTGATCATACTATCGTCATACTCTAGGCTGAGGTGACGAGGTGCGGCCATGGCCATGATGCGCAAGACGATCACGATCTCCGAGCCGATGGAGGCTTGGATCAAGTCTCAAATTGAGGCCGGGCGCTACGCCAACGACTCCGAATATTTCCGCGATCTCATCCGCCGTGACCAGGAGCGCCGCGCCGCCGAGGAAGAGCTGGGTCGCCTGATCGACGAAGGCGAGGCAAGCGGTATTAGCGACAAGACCGTTGAGGACATCTTCCGCGAGGCGGAGGAGCGCTACTTAGCGCGTAAGGGTGGCTAAGTATCGCCTATCGCGGCGGGCTCAACGCGATATGGACAACATCGCCGACTATTCGTTCGACCAGTTCGGCCGCGAACAGACCCATCGGTATCGTGACGGACTTTTGCAGATGTTCGAGCTGCTCGCGAACTACCCGGACATGGGACGAGACTACAGCCATCTACGGCGCGGGCTCAGGCGCTTCGAGCATGAGAGCCACTCGATTTTCTATCGCAAGTCCGGCGGTGACATCTTGATTCTGCGTGTGCTCGGTCAGGCGCAGCTCGCGGCGCGGCACTTACGCTGAATTATATGGCGGGCCGAAGACTTGCTTTTCATAGATCTCCCGTAGGCCGGCGCGCTCAAGATTGCCGAGCGAGCTTTTGAGCATCGTCAGCGTTTCCGACACGATGAATTTCATGCCGAGCTCGCGCGCTTTCGCGATGCGCGTGACGATGAAAGCAGATTGAGCGCCGCGCCTGCGGTGGCTCTCCAAAGTGTTGGCGGTTGCGAGATAGCCGACATGTTCAAAACAAGCGAGCGATGCGATGGCGACAGGTTCTCCGGCGTCGAACGCAATCCAATGCGTAAAACCCGGCTTGCCCATCGTGCTGGCGTAATAAGGCCAAGCCATCAAGCTGCTTAGCCGCTCGCTGTCGCGCGGCTGCAGGGCCGACATTTCCCTGATGAAGAGATCCGTACGCGGCTCTGCTTGCGGCGGTTCCTGCAGCAGCATCGTGACATACCGCGTCCACGGATTGAGGCCGAAGCCAAGCTCGCGCAGCCACGCTGCGACTTCCTCCCGGCCCGGCCCCGGCAAGAGCCAAACGAAAAAGCGCTCGACACCGTGAGACTTAAACAACGCAAAGAGCTGCTCAAGGCCGTCGCGCGTGAGGCCCGGCTCGTGGCCGCAGAGATAAATCCGGTTGCGATTTGTCGAAGCAACCGGCGCTTGCGCCGAAGGGTCGATCGTCACGTAAGCCTTGCCGAAGGGCGCGCCGTCATAATGGCGCCGCTCAACAGTTGCGGCGGCGCCATTCTGATCGAGCCAGATTTGCAGGCGCTTCATCTTGGCCGCCAGCTCGATCGTGTCGGTCATGTTTCGCCCTCGCGTTTGCCCGCGAGGCTTTCGCCAACGTCGATCCGGGTGCCATCAAGGTCCTCGAAGACGAAAGCGCGAAGCCCGTAATCCTTGTCCTTGAGGCTCTTGATGATGTGCACGCCGCTCCTAGCGCATGTGTCATAGAGCGCGGCGGCATCGCTCACCATGAGATGAGCGACATTGAAGCCCGGCGCCTTGTTGGGCTTGAAGCCTTTCTGCTGCGAGAGGTGAAGCTCGGCCACGTCCTTCCGCAAAATCATGAAGCCGACGGGATTGCCGTTCTCGAACACCTTCTTGAAGCCGAAGATGCGCGCGTAAAAATCATGCGCCTTGTGGATGTCATTCACCGCGATCCCCGGCGCCATCCGCCCGAACCGCACCTCGTTCGTGTCTTCGCTCATTGTCCGCCCTCGCATGTAAGGTCAGCCCCGCCGGGCGGTGCCGGCTAAAGGGCGGTAAACGAGGCGGTGCTCGCGTGAGAACCCTAGGCTAGCACCTGAGATTTGGCGCCTCAATCGGCCATCAGACCCCAGCGCTTAAGCTTCGCTAAGCACCCCTCTGGCATACTCGGGCCATGTCACGAGCTTCGACAATAAAGACGGCCGTCCGGGCGGTCACCGCTAAAAGGCCCAAACCGGTCAAAGGATCAAGGGCTGCCCAAGCGCCTCAAACGTCCGAAGGGCCCAAGATCGAATGGCGCTATTCGGGCGGGCCAGACCCGATGGCGGGCACCGGGGCGACGCTGAGCGAGCAGCTTGTGCTGTGGGTTGTCGGGTCACTTGGCGCGGCGCTCATGATCGTGCTCGCGCGCGGCGGCTGGGTGCTGTGGAACTGGTGGCGGGTCGGCCTTGCCGCCGTCATTGCGTTCGATCTCATGGGCGGGGCGGCCGCAGCCGCGCTCAACTCATCCAAACGCTTTTATTTCTCGGCGGTGAAGCAGAATGAGCGCGGACCGCTGAAGCTGCTCAAGACCGGCTATTACCTTCCCCTGATCTCGGTTCACCCGATCCTGGTTTATCTCATCTACCGTTCACAGCAGGCGTGGATGGGCTTTGCGATCTATCTCGTCGTCGGAGCGATTGCGATCGGCGTGCGCAAGGCACCGCTTTATCTCGCGCGCCCCATCGCCGTCACCGCCGTCCTCGCGGCAATTGTCACAAGCTTCTATTTTATCGATGCACCGCCCGGCTTCGAATGGATGCTGCCGGTTCTAGTAATCAAGCTCGTGCTCGGCCATGCGGTGCGCGAAGAGCCCTATCGGCCCTGACGTTGCGCGTGGTTTTCCACGTTCTCAGACATCCCCAATCGTCCGATTTGTTTGTCAGAATTTCGACCCTATTTTCTGTATCACCTTGATCGCGCTCGAAAATCGGCTGCGCGAGGTACCACCCTTTTTTGGAAATTGAATTGCGCCACCCGCAGTTATTCGCACGCCACGCCATTTCGTCATCCTTCGGCAGACTCCGGTTGATGCGGCGATCGTTTCATCAACGTGATCCTGCCCCACCAACTTAGATAGTGACGGCGCGATCTCGGTTCAACGGCAATGCCTTACTGCGTGATGCGCACACCATCGCACGCCGCCATCTCTTCTTGTGATGGCGGGTCCCACATCGTCTCGACAAAGTCGAACATTTCGCGCGTCACTTCGAAATTAAGCTGAGCCGTGTCGCCCTTGCTCGCGTTACGTTGCTGCACGCGCCGCCACCGTTCCTCTAATGGCACATCGAGAAAATGCAGCTGAAATGAGAGACCGGCATCGCGAGCCAGACTGATAAACCGATTGCGCAACGACTTTAGTCCGAAACCGAAATCGAGAATTGCTGGAACGCCCCGGGCCGCGACCTGCTGAGCGGTTGCCTAGATTTGCGCATAGCACCGCTCGACGCGCTCCATCGACCAGGCCGGCTCGATTGGCCGGGGCGAGTCCATCCAGTAAAGCGCCGTCATCCACTCGTCGATCGAAAACCGCACAGCGCCCAATCGTTCTGCAAGCTCCAGTGCGTAAGTTGTTTTGCCCGCTCCGGTCGAGCCGCAGATGAGATGAATGACGTGCGTTGCCATGGCGAACAATCCTACATTGATTTCGCAATCCTAGTGCAAGACATATCGGCAGGCGACGAAACCCCGGGCCAGTTGGAACGATCCATGACGGAGAAGGAATATAACGAGTTCTGCGGCGGCCTGGCCGCTACTTCACACGTTGTTCAATGGGGCGGCGCTCACGTGTGGAAGGTCGGCGGCAAGGTATTCGCCATCGGCGGTTGGAGCGATACGGGAACCTTGGGGATCACGTTCAAGGTCACGCCGCTGGCTTTTGAAATCCTCAAGGATCAACCGGGTCTCAGGCCCGCGCCCTATCTCGCCTCGCGCGGAATGAGTTGGATTCAGCACTACGGCAAGCCAGGCCTCAACAAGAAGGAACCAAAAGCCTATCTCACCGAGAGCCACCGTATTGTCGCCACCGGCCTTTCCAACAAAAAGCGGAAAGCGCTTGGTTTATCCGTAGACGGATGATTCCTGCGCAACGCAAAGGGCTGTTGAACCGCGCCTTGGGGGCCACCGGTTCGAGCGATGAGGCGGCTTTCCTTGCGGGCATGCCGACATCTTTTGCGCGATGTGATAACTAATCGAAGGTCCAATTTTGGCACTCGCGGAGATCGTCATGGGCAATTCCACCACAGCGAAACCCGGCGCTAATCCCTTCCTTACGGGCGTGCACACGCCGATGACAAAGGAGCTGACGATCGAGGATCTGCCGGTGACCGGCACGATCCCGGCGGCGCTTGACGGGCGGTATTTGCGGATGGGACCGAACCCGATATCGGTCGATCCTGCCAAATATCACTGGTTCGCGGGCGACGGCATGATTCACGGCCTGCGCATCGCGAACGGAAGAGCGCTCTGGTACCGGAACCGCTGGGTACGCTCCGATGCGGTCACCAAGGCACTCGGCGAGCCACGCACCGAAGGACCGCGCCACGTCTTCGACACCGTCAACACCAATGTCGTCGGCTTTGCGGGCCTTACACTCGGGCTGATCGAGGCCGGTAGCACGCCAGTCGAGTTCGGCGAGTCGCTCGAGACTCTGCGCTATACTGACTTCGGCGGCACATTGCACGGCAGCTTCACGCCGCACCCGCATGTCGACCCCACGACAGGCGAGATGCACGCGGTATGTTATGACGTGAGCAGCCAAGGAACGGTCCGCTACGTTGTGCTGGCGTCCAACGGCAAAGTGCGGCGCCAGGTGAAAGTTCCGGTCAAACATGGGCCGATGATCCACGATTGCGCAATTACCGCGCGCTTCGCGATCATTCTCGACCTGCCTGTCACGTTCTCGATAAGGGCGGCGATTGCGGGTTTTCGCTTCCCCTATCGCTGGAACCCATCGCACCCGGCGCGTATCGGCCTTTTGCCGCGCGAGGGCGAGGCAGCAGACATCATCTGGTGCCCGGTCGATCCCTGCTTCATTTTTCACGCCGTCAACGCCTATGACGCGCCCGATGGACGGGTGATCCTCGATGTCCCGGTGCATGAATCCATGTTCGCCGAGAGCAAAGTGGGGCCCGATTCGAAACACGGAACCCTTGAGCGCTGGACCATCAATCCGCTGACACGCAACGTTCAGCGCCGGGTGATTGACCCGATGCCGCAGGACTTTCCACGGCCCGACGAGCGGCGCTTCGGCCTTCCTTATCGCTATGCCTACACGATGGCGCTGACGGGCCCGTTTCTTGGGAACGCGTTGTTTAAGCACAACATGGAGTCCGGCGCGAGGCAGGCCCACGATTTTGGGCCAAATCGGTACCCGTGCGAGTTCATGTTCGTGCCGGCACATGCCGATGCGGAAGAGGACGAAGGCTGGCTGATGGGGTTTGTGATCGACGCCACGGCGCAGACAACCGATCTCGCCATTTTGAACGCGCGCGACTTCGAAGGAGAGCCGCTCGCCAGTATCCATATTCCGCACATTGTGCCGCCCGGTTTTCACGGCAACTGGGTGGAAAGCAGGCGTTGACTTCGGCCAAGCGCAGTTGCCCTGCTTGACAGGGGCTACCACCCAAAGGCATATGCGCGGCCTTGATTGCCCCGGCGGGGTCCTATCCCCCGCGAGCGCTGAAAGTGACCCGCGCCATGCCGCGCCACCGCAACCCTCACGACGACGCACGCTCCAATGCGCCATCGCAACGCCAATTGCGCGTCGGCGAAGTCATTCGCCATGCGCTCGCCGAGATTTTTTCGCGCGGCGATCTGCAAGACCCGGTCTTGCGCGCGGCGCACATCACCGTTTCCGAGGTGAAAGTCTCGCCCGATATGCGCCACGCCACCGTGTTCGTCACGAGGCTTGGCGGAGGCGACATGAAGGAGATCATGGCGGCGCTGCCGCGGGCGCGCGGCTATTTGCGCTCACAAGCGGCGCGCGCGCTTACCACGCGCAACACGCCGGACCTTCATTTCGTCGAAGACAAGAGCTTCGATGAGGCCCAACACATCCTCGATATTTTGCGTACGCCGGAAGTGAAGGCGGACCTAGAAGCGCGCCACGATGAGGACGAGGGCGAAGATGGCGCGCCGTAAAAAGGGCCAACCGGTTCACGGCTGGGTTGCGCTCGATAAGCCAAAGGGCATGACCTCGACGCAAGCGGTGGCGCGCGTGCGCCGCTTGTTCGATGCGCAAAAGGCTGGCCATGCCGGCACGCTCGACCCGCTTGCCACCGGCATTTTGCCGATCGCGCTCGGCGAAGCGACCAAGACCGTGCCGTTCGTGATGGATCGCGACAAGGTCTATCGCTTCATCATCCGCTGGGGCGAGGCGCGGACGACCGATGATGCGGAAGGCGAGGTCACTCAAACGAGTGATGTGCGGCCCTCGGAAGACGCGGTGCGAGATGCCCTTCCAAGCTTTGTCGGCGAGATCTGGCAGACCCCGCCGAAATTCTCGGCGATCAAGATCGATGGTGAGCGTGCCTACGACATCGCCCGCGAAGGCGGGGAGGTCGAGATCGAGCCGCGTCTCGTCGAGATCTACGAGGCCCACTATCTCGGCGCCAAGGATGCCGACCACACCGAGCTCGAGATCACCTGCGGCAAGGGCACCTATGTCCGCTCGCTCGCCCGGGACCTCGCTCAAATGCTCGGCACCTGCGGCCATGTGGCGGAACTCCGCCGCACGCGGGTCGGTCCGTTTGAGGAAAAGTCCGCAATTTCGCTGGAAAAGCTGGAGGCTTTAGGGGATAGTCCGCGCCACTTGGAAAGCCTCTTTCCGGTCGAGACCGTGCTGGACGACATCCCGGCACTGGCCGTGTCCGGCGATCAGGCAGCGCGGTTGCGTCAAGGGCGGTCCGTCATCGTACGGCCGCAAGCGTTTCTGGCAGAGCCGGGCCCTCATGGAGCGATTGCTCTTGGCGCCGTGGCCGAGCCGGAGGACGACGAGCCAGACATCGCTTATGCGATGGAAAGAGGGCGCCTGGTGGCGCTCGGGCAGATCGTCGCGGGTGAGTTTCATCCAACGCGCGTCTTCAGGATTTGAAAGGAGAAACCGATGTCGATTGCTGCCGAGCGCAAACAAGCGCTCATCAAAGACTATGCGCAAGGCGACAAGGACACCGGCTCGCCGGAAGTGCAAGTCGCCATTCTGTCCGAGCGCATCAACAATCTCACCGAGCATTTCAAAACGCACAAGAAAGACAATCACTCGCGGCGTGGCCTGCTCAAGATGGTCGCGCTTCGCCGGACCTTGCTCGACTATCTGCGCAAGAAAGACCCAGTGCGTTACGAGGAGCTGATCAAGCGTCTTGGTCTCCGCCGCTAATGGAACTGCACGACCTGTACGACCGGGCCAAGGCACCTTCTCCCGCGGGGAGAAGGTGGCCGCGGAGCGGCCGGATGAGGGGTTTGCCGCGGAGTCATTCGTTTGCTGACACCCCCTCACCTAGCGCGAGCAAGCTCGCGCCATCCTCTCCCCGAGGGAGAGGGAACATTTGTAATTTCGTCTCTCAAGAAACGAAGGGCGCTGGCCAATGGGGGCTGGTGCGATGAAAGGACTACATCATGTTTCAGATTGCTAAGAAGAGCATTCAATGGGGCCGCCAGACCCTGACTCTGGAAACCGGGCGCATTGCGCGCCAAGCCGAAGGCTCAGTGCTCGCAACCTATGGCGAGACAAGCGTGCTCGCCGCCGTTACTGCCGCGCGCCAGCCAAAACCGGGAATCGATTTCTTTCCGCTGACGGTCAACTATCAGGAAAAGACATTTGCCGCGGGCAAGATTCCCGGTGGCTATTTCAAGCGCGAAGGCCGGCCGAGCGAAAAAGAGACTTTGGTCTCACGGCTCATTGATCGGCCGATCCGTCCGCTGTTCGTGCCGAGCTTCAAGAACGAGACGCAGGTTGTCGTCACTGTGCTCAGCCACGATCTCGAAAACGATCCCGACATCGTCGCGATGGTTGCGGCATCGGCCGCGCTCGTGATCTCCGGTCTGCCGTTCCTCGGGCCCATCGGCGCGGCGCGCGTCGGCTATATCGGCGGCGAATATGTGCTCAATCCTTACATCGACGAGATGAAGGAATCATCGCTCGATCTCGTCGTCGCCGGCACCGGCGACGCCGTGATGATGGTCGAATCCGAGGCCAAGGAGCTCAGCGAAGAGGTGATGCTCGGCGCCGTGATGTTCGGCCATAAGAGCTTCCAGCCGGTGATTGATGCGATCATCTCGCTTGCCGAGAAGGCGGCGAAGGAGCCGTGGGAGATCAAGGAGAAGGACACTTCCACCTTGAGCGCGAAAGTGGGCGGCCTCATCGAGGCCGATCTGCGCGCGGCCTATGCCGAGCCGCAAAAGAGCTTGCGCCATGACAAGCTTGCTGCCGCGAAGGCCAAGCTCGACGCTGCGGTCGCATTCGCGCCCGAGGATTGGAAGGTCGGCGAGGAGCCAGCTTCATCGCTCGCCATTAGCGGCGCCTTCAAGGACCTCGAAAAGGACATCGTGCGTGGTGCGATCCTCGATACGGGCCATCGCATCGATGGACGCGATCTGAAGACGGTACGCCCGATTGTCTCCGAAGTCGGCATTTTGCCGCGCACGCATGGCTCGGCCCTGTTCACGCGCGGTGAAACCCAAGCGATGGTCGTGACCACGCTCGGCACCGGCGAGGACGAGCAATATATCGACGCGCTCGAAGGGACATACAAAGAACGTTTCCTGCTGCACTACAATTTCCCGCCCTACTCGGTCGGCGAAACGGGCCGCATGGGTTCGCCTGGCCGCCGCGAGATCGGCCATGGCAAGCTCGCCTGGCGCGCAGTCAGGCCCGTTCTGCCGGCAGCGGAAGATTTCCCCTACACGATCCGCGTTGTCTCCGAGATCACCGAGTCCAACGGCTCGTCCTCGATGGCGACGGTGTGCGGCTCATCGCTGTCGCTGATGGATGCGGGCGTGCCGCTCAAGCGGCCGGTTGCCGGCATCGCCATGGGCCTCATCCTTGAAGGCTCGCGCTTTGCGGTGCTCTCCGACATTTTGGGCGATGAAGATCATCTCGGCGATATGGACTTCAAGGTGGCGGGCACCGAGCAGGGCGTCACATCGCTGCAGATGGACATCAAAATCACCGGCATCAACGAAGCCATCATGAAGCAGGCGCTCGCGCAGGCGAAGGATGGCCGCATGCACATCCTTGGTGAGATGAGCAAGGCGCTCACCAGCGCGCGTGGCCAGCTCGGCGCTTATGCGCCGCGCATCGAGGTGATGCACATCCCGACCGACAAGATCCGCGAAGTGATCGGAACTGGCGGCAAGGTCATCCGCGAGATCGTCGAAAAGACCGGCGCCAAGATCGACATTGCCGACGACGGCACGATCAAGATCGCCTCGCCCGACGCGGCCTCGATCGATGCGGCGATGAAGTGGATCAAGTCGATCGCTTCAGAGCCGGAAGTCGGCGAGATCTACGAAGGCAAGGTCGTGAAGGTTGTCGACTTTGGCGCCTTCGTGAACTTCTTCGGAGCGAAAGACGGGCTCGTGCACATTTCGCAGCTTGCGCCGCGCAAGGTCGCTACCGTCAAAGATGTCGTCAAGGAAGGCGACAAGGTTTGGGTCAAGCTCCTCGGCTTCGACGACCGCGGCAAAGTTCGGCTTTCCATGAAGATTGTCGACCAGACGACCGGCAAGGAAATCCCGCAGGAGGCCAAGTCCGAGGCCGCTGGCTAATTCGTCGGCATGCACCGACCAAGCATTTCAACCTCCCCCTTGTGGGGAGGTTGAAAATCGTATGCGATTTTCGGGTGGGGGTTTAAGCGCACTTTCAAACCCCCACCGATTTGCCTTCGGCAAATCCGCCTCCCCGCAAGGGGGAGGCATCTGGTATCGAATCTTGAGGACCATCAGTGCCCGGCGCAATTGACCTTGACGCTTATTTCGCGCGCATCGGCTACGAAGGCCCATGCGAAGCAACGCTCGATGTCTTGCGCGATCTCCATCTCAAGCACGCTCAAACGATCCCTTTTGAGAATCTGAGCTCGTTTGTCGGCGTGCCCGTGCCGATCGATGTGCCTTCGCTCGAGAAGAAGCTCGTGCAGTCGCGGCGTGGCGGCTATTGCTTCGAACAGAACGCGCTTTTCTCGGCGGTGCTTGAGGCGATGGGCTTTGAAGTCACGCGGCTGGCCGCGCGCGTGCTCTGGGGCGTGCCCGAAGGCGTCATCACCGGACGCAGCCATATGGTGCTCCTTATCGAGATTGATGGCCGCGATTATGTCGCCGATGTCGGCTTCGGGGGCCTTACGCAAACCGCGCCGCTACTGCTCGACGGCCGCGAGCAGTCAACTCCGCATGAAAAATTCCGCATTGGCCGAGAGGGCGATTACTACAAGATCGGAGCCCAAGCCGGCGGCGAATGGCGCGCGCTTTATCGCTTCGATCTCACCCCGCAGCTGCCCGTCGATTACACCTATTCCAATTATTATGTCGCGACGAATCCGGCTTCGATCTTCGTCAATGGCTTGATGCTGTGCCGTCCGCATGAGAACGGACGCTACACGCTCAGCAACCGCGTGTTCTCAAGCTATGCGAAGGACGGAACGGTGGCGCGGCGCGAGCTAAAAAGCGCTGATGAGCTGATCGCCGTGCTGCGCGATCTTTTTCTGATCGATCCACCACCCGGCCTCGAAAAAGCATTCGCGGGCTTAGCTTAGAGCGTCGGCTCTCGCCTTCGGTCGTTGGTGTGGATCGTCCATCATATCGCCGCATTCTGGGTCACCAGATCGGTTCCAGAGTTTCAAAAAAGGGGGAACGTCATGAAGCTTGCGCTTATTATGATGACCGTTGCCATTGCCACGGGGCCAGCCATCGCGCAGACCTTCGATGCGGCGGCCGAAGCCAAATGGTCAAAGGTCGAGATCGTTCATTTCGAGGTCGTTGGCGCAATTGCCGACAAGCATGTTCAGATCCCGCCGGTCGATGCCGACCTCTATGCCGACGTTACCGATCGCGTGACATTGTCGTTTGATTGGAACCGCAAGAAGAACATCTTCGTGGGCGCTCCCAAATTCCAAAATTACCCTGGCACAGTCGCGAACCTTGCCGGAATGGCCCCCAAATGTCCGACGGGTAAGATCAACGGCCCGTATGAGCATTTCGACATCGTCGCGATCAAGCAAAGCGCGCCCGGCGAGGCTGTCGAGCTCGTCGGCAAGCGCATTCATCCTGATACACAAGTCGCCGAATCTTGCGGCGCGGCGCTGAAGGCTTACAAGGGTGCGGACACGCCGGAAACGACTTATATCGCTCCACCGGATCCCGAAATGTTCGCGATGGCCAAAATGCTTCCCGCCGACAGCCCGGTAAAGGCGACGCCGGACGGCAAATCGCTCGTCATGAAGGCGCTTAATAACAATTGGGTGTGGACCTACACCCCAACTGCGAAATAGCGCCCGGCTTTTATGACAGCACAGGGCCAAGGACGGGCGGCACTAGCCCGGCCTTGGTAACGAGATACCAGCCGCCGTAGGCAATGATCGGCGTTGCGACAAGAAGAGCAATCATCATCAATGGCCGCCGCTTACGCAGGAGGCACGCATAGATGAGGCCCGCAGCGTAGATCGCTTGAAAGAACAAGATCAGCAGCCACGCCCTAAGGACAAGGAGCCCACCCACTCCAAGCGCGAACGGCGTGATCAGCGTAAGCGCCGAGAGATATTGCATCACGCAGAGGTCGACGACGAAGAGAAGCCAGAAGACCGCTTCCCAAACGGCCGCGCGACCGTTGGAACCGGCTTCCCCATACGTCATCCGTTGTCGCCTTCGGTCGAGGTCGTGCGCACATCTTCGGCGCGCGGCAGGCCAACGATCGAATAGCCGGCATCGACATAATGCACTTCGCCGGTGACGCCGCCGGAAAGATCGGAAAGCAAATAAAGCGCAGAGCCGCCGATCTCATCGAGCGTCACCGTGCGCTTGAGCGCCGAATGGCCCTTGTTCCAATTGTACATGAAACGGGCATTGGAAATCGCCGAGCCTGCAATCGTGCGCATCGGGCCTGCCGAGAGCGCATTCACACGGATGCCTTTGCGGCCGAGATCGACAGCGAGATAGCGCACGCTCGCTTCAAGTGCGGCTTTCGCAACGCCCATGACGTTGTAGGACGGCACCACGCGCTCCGCGCCCATGTAAGTGAGCGTAATCAGAGCGCCGCCCGAGCGCATATAAGGCTCGGCCTTGCGGCAAATTTCGGTGAAGGAATAGCAGGAGATGTCGAGCGAATTGAGGAAGTTGGCCCTCGTCGTCTCGATATAGCGGCCCTTGAGCTCGTTCTTGTCGGAATAAGCGATCGCGTGAACGACAAAATCGAGACTGCCCCATTGTCGCTCGATCTCGGCGAAAGTCGCGTTTACGCTCTGCTCATCCTGCACATCGCAGGGCACGAGAAATTTCGAGCCGACCGATTGCGCGAGCGGTTTCACGCGCTTGCCGAACGCCTCGCCCTGATAGGTGAAGGCAAGCTCCGCACCGTTGGCGGCGCAGGCGCGCGCAATGCCCCAGGCGATAGAGTGATCGTTAGCGACGCCCATGATGAGCCCGCGTTTGCCCTTCATGAGGCTGCCGGTAATTGGGAAGCCGGCTTCAGCCGGCGCTGCGCTGGCCTCCACTTTGCCTCCCTTTGTCCCCTCTTTAAGCATCGTAACGCTCAAGCACGAGACAGCCATTGGTGCCGCCGAAGCCGAAGCTGTTGGAGAGCACGCAATCGATCTTGGCATTATCGATCCGCTCACGGACGATCGGATCGTTCGCGAAAGCGGGATCAAGCTCCTCAATATTGGCCGAGGCGCAAATGAAGCCCGACTTCATCATCAGAAGCGAATAGATCACCTCCTGTGCGCCGACAGCGCCAAGCGAATGGCCGGTGAGAGATTTGGTTGCGCTGATCGGCGGGATCTTCTTGCCGAAGACCTCCCGGATCGCTTCGATCTCCTTGATGTCGCCAATAGGCGTTGAGGTCGCGTGCGGATTGATGTAGTCGACCGGGCGCTTGGCCGTTTCGAGCGCCATGCGCATGCATCTGACCGCACCTTCGCCCGAAGGCTGAACCATGTCGTAGCCGTCACTCGTTGCGCCATAACCGGTGATCTCGGCATAAATCTTGGCGCCACGCGCTTTGGCGTGCTG
This sequence comes from Alphaproteobacteria bacterium, assembly GCA_049288095.1. Lineage (GTDB taxonomy): Bacteria > Pseudomonadota > Alphaproteobacteria > CAWBKL01 > CAWBKL01 > CAWBKL01. The sequence goes on from JBAQHC010000323.1 coordinate 19,468, forward strand.
AAGCTCTTCAAGAACGACAACGCCCGCGCCGCCAGCGATGACGAAGCCGTCGCGGTTCTTGTCGTAAGCGCGCGAAGCCGCTTGTGGCCTATCATTGTAGCCGCTGGACATTGCGCCCATCGCGTCGAACAAAACCGACAAGGTCCAATCGAGCTCCTCGCCGCCGCCCGCGAACATTACATCCTGCTTGCCGTATTGGATCATCTCGGTGGCGTTGCCGATGCAGTGCGTCGAGGTCGCGCAAGCTGAGCTGATCGAATAGTTGATGCCCTTGATCTTGAACGGCACGGCGAGCGTTGCCGAGTTGGTGGACGACATCGCGGCCGGCACGGCAAATGGTCCGACACGCTTGGGGCCCTTCGTGCGCGCGATATCCGCTGCATGCACGACCGTTTTGGTCGATGGACCGCCGGAGCCCATGATGAGGCCGGTGCGCTCATTCGAGATCTCGTCTTCCTCGAGTCCGGCATCGGCAATCGCCTGTTGCATGGCGACGTAATTGTAGGCTGCGCCATCGCCCATGAAGCGGCGCACACGACGGTCGACTGCCTGCTCCAAATCGATTTGCGGCGCGCCATGGACCTGGCACCTGAACCCAAGCTTCTCGTATTCGTCGGCTTTGACGACGCCCGAGCGGCCCTCACGCAACGAAGCGAGCACTTCCTGCACGTTGTTGCCGATCGAGGACACGATTCCGAGTCCTGTGATCACAACCCGTCTCATCGCGGGCCTCCCTGTTGTTGAGGTCAAGCGGGGATCGCTTCGGTGGTGCGAAACAGACCGACCTTCAGGTCAACGGCTTTGTAGATCGGTTTGCCGTCCGCTTCGACAATGCCGTCGGCAATGCCCATCACGAATTTGCGCATCATTTTGACGTTCTTGAGATCGAGCTTGAACGTTAAGCGCTTCACGCTCGGCAAAACCATCTCGCTGAATTTGACTTCGCCAACGCCGAGCGCGCGGCCGCGGCCTTCGCCGCCAAGCCAGCCGAGGAAGAAGCCTAAGAGCTGCCACATCGCGTCAAGGCCCAAGCAGCCTGGCATTACGGGATCGCCCTCGAAATGGCACTTAAAGAACCAAAGGTCCTTCTTGATATCGAGCTCAGCGACGACTTCGCCTTTGCCATTGGCGCCGCCTTCTTGCGTGATCTTGGTGATGCGATCGAACATCAGCATCGGCGGCAGCGGCAGCTGCGGATTGCCGGGACCGAACAACAGACCCTTGGCGCACCGAATAAGATCTTCGTAGGCGAACGAGGTCTTGTGCATGAACGACTCGATCGCTTCGTTGACTTTTACTTCCATCTCTCAGGCACTCTCCAAACTCATGGCCGCCATGGACTGCCGAACGGCACGGCATCCCCCCGGGTGCTTGCACCCCTCCTTAGCATAGGGCCAGGCAAAGGTCCGCTTAAAATCACTATGGGCCGCCGGCCCTCCCCTAGGCTAACGCTGCCAGGTGTCTTGACAAAATCTCGCCGACCGACCAGTTCCACATGTGCGGATTTGACTGCTTTTGGGAAATTCGCGTTTGACTGTTAGTCTGAATATC
>JBAQHC010000324.1:0-11868 GCA_049288095.1 Alphaproteobacteria bacterium
GTTGTCTGCTGGCCGAAAACCTGGCCTTGGTAGAACTTGTCGACATATTTCTGGATTGCTTTAACGCGCGTGTCGGCGCTGTGATAGACGTGCACCTCATCCCGGTTGAGGGGCCTTCCCATAATCCTAGCGATCCAACTCACAATCTGCGTCTTGATGAAGCCGTTCAGCTGGTCCTTCAGATTTGCGCCGTAAACGGCCTGCTGAAGAAGCGTTGGAGCGCATGCGCCGAGTTGCTCGGCGGAACTCTCCATTGAGGACTTGACGAAATCGAGCTGCGATTTGAGAAATCCACGAACGCCTTTGTCGTAGTCTTCAAAGATATCCTGCATGGGCTTCGACCCGGCGATCGGATCTACTTTTAATTTGATCAGGAGATCCGTCGCAAGAAAGTCGGCGCGCGTCTCCGTCTCGCGGGAGAACGGTCCATAGCTGTAGCGATAAAGCTCCGCTCGGATGAGATCGCCCGTCATCACTTCGCCGGCCAGCACGTGTAAGGGATTTGTGCCTGTCGCGGTCGTGCAGCTCGTCACCGTGGCAACACTTGCCGAGCGCGATATTCCGCTCAAGTTCGCAAGCAATGTGATTGTGCTGGCGAGCTGATTGTTGGAGTTGTCCTCGCGCGTCTGGTTCGCAGGATCGTTGAAGAGCGCATGGGCATATTCGTGTGCGAGAAAGAACGTGATGCTGTCGGTGTTGAGTTGAGGCGCCTGGCCCGGTGCATCCTTGCCGGTTGTGGTTAGGGCCTTGATGAGGCCTGACTGCAGATAGATGTTACCTCCGGCCAGTGTGAATGCGTTCGGCCGCGGGTTGGACGCGATGTGCAGGTGAACGGGCAGCTCCGGATAAGGCGATTGCGCGCGAATGGAATCGACGATTTTTTGAAATTGAGGGCGGAGCTCCTCATAGTCGCCCTCTATGATTCCCTGGCGTGCGCCCTCCGCCGGAGAGGCACCGGCATATGAGGCGGCGTCGCCGCCGACGATCGGTCCGCCGGGCTGGTTGACCGTATCAATAACCGGCTTATCAGGAATTTTTGGACCGCCAAACGCTTTCGGCGACGGCATTGGTAAGCCGGAGCTCCGCGATGGTTCGGGGCCGAGCGGATCACCGATGACGGTGGTGAACGCGAATAAGCTAGCGATCAGCGCCACGAAGCCGATCTTCGTTGATCGATCAAAAAGAGTCACAGCGGACCTCTAGTCTAGGGACAATTGCCACATTTCTTGAGTTTGCCGGCGCCCGGGGCTCCAATCGTGCCCGCGCCCCCGGGCGAGCCGGCGTCAACGGTGGTTTCCTTAGGTGGGCAATAGCAAGTTGGCGCCGTGGGCGTAACGTCGGACTTATGAAACAAGAATCTCGTGTGGCCCGAAGTTTCGATCATCAAGAAATTGGGGTCGCTGCAATCGGTTGCCTGAAACGGAAGGCAGATCTTCTCTTTGGCAAGCGAGTGATCAAAGATTGTTTGCGTTCCCTCCAGCCGATACAGCTCGATGGACGCCTTCGATATTTCGGCGACCGGAACGGCCTTGCAATTCGCAATCGTGGGCGCCGAGAATTGGGTGCAGTCGGGAGCATTGGCGGCCGACGAGCCGAAAGCACACAATGTGGCTGTGGCACCGAGGATGATCGCGAAGGTACGAAACGCTGTGTGAGCCATCTTCATGTCTCCACTTGATGATCGTTGCATTTCAAACGCTCTTATCCGTTTCGCCGCGAAAATCACCGGCGAGGAGAAACAGAGACCACGAGCCTAGGAGCGCGATCCAAAGGACATTTGCGGATGGCCAGATCGCGAGCAGGTAAAGCAGCACTGCAATTCCGAGCGGCACGGCGATTGCGACGAGAAGCTGAACTGGCCACCAGAGGAAGGCCGGGACTCGTTTCTGCTTGAAAACGCTCTTCAGCACTTTGTCGGCGAGGAATATGAAGAGAGCGCCAAGGGGAACGAGGAGGAGCTCGCCAAGATCGCGTGCCGTCATTTGCCCCATACCGGGCAATGGTGCGGTATAGCGCGCCGTGAGAGCGCCCTTTTGCAGCAGGTTGTCGAGCGCCATGGCGTGTGCGAGGACGCCCGGGACAGAACCTGTCGGCGTCTCAATCCGATCATCAGCGAGATAGCCAAGATCGGCGCCAATCAAAACAGCGCGGCCTTCCAAGTAATCCTTGGGTTCAAAGCCGGCTGGCGGGCTTCGAATCCAGTCGATCGGAAAGGCGTCCGTATAGAGGCAGCGCTGATTGTGATCAGATGGAAAATATGCCGGTGCGAGCCCGGCTAAGACTCTTTTTATGTCCAACAGCGCAGCTGATTTGTCTGTGCGGCAATCGGGCGGCACGAACGGCCGGCTCATTTCGGGGTTTTCGATCGCTAGTTTGTCGCTGAGGGCAGCAATATTGGCGCTTGCGCCAGATCCCCACTCGATCGCGAGCGATGCGGGCTTCGTGCTTGGCGTCGGGTGAGCGGGCGACGGCTCCCAGCCCGACACAACCTGCTCGATGTCTTTGACGCAGCCTTGCTGATTAGGTGGGCAGATGATGTGGTACAATGCAAGGGCTGCTTGCGGAATTTCTTTCGCGCCGCCCTTCGCATCCATCACCTGGTGCCAGACTGGATACTCGCTGCGCGGCAGGCTGCTGAACTCGAGGCCGACCTGACTTAAATCGCGCAAGCCCTCAAGATCGGGGTCGTTTCCCACAGGACCAATGAAGACGGGAATTGGGGTTTTGGAGTTTTCATTGGGATCGTTGTTAAGTCCGGCAATTCTCTTCAGCCGGCGCCCGAGCTCGTCGATGCTGGCAACATCTTTGCCTTCATCGTTAGTGATGCTGACTGGCTGACCGCCAAATGCCGTGGCTGTCGCTTCACTGCGCTCGATGCGCCGCGCAAACGGATAATAGAAATCAAGAAATATTACGGCTGGATGATCCCTCGCGGCCCATTCGGCAAAGTCTGCTTCAGCACTGTAGTTGGGCGGCCATCGGTCGGTACCGACAACATTCTCCAAAGTTTGCTGGTTCACCAAGAGCACGGTGATCTTGTCTTGTGCAAATCGCTTTTTTGAGGAGCCAAGGCCGTATGTCGGGGCAAGTATGTTGCCGAGGATGTCGTAGGATACAGCGTCTAGTCGTTCGGTAAGCCGGAAGCTTCCCAGAACGTCGAGCACAAAGGCAACGAGCAGCGTTAAAGCAAACAGGACGCGCCCGCGGCTCCTGAAGAACAGCAGCAAACGCCTCAAGGTATCCCCACCCCCGAACGCGCCGAATTTAGCAAGCGAGGAAATGTTGCACAAGCATTGATGTTTGTTTTCGGCGGCGGAGCTTCCCTATCCTTTGATGATCGCTGCCTGGCTGCAGATAGCCGCCATTTGGTTCGGGTTTTGCTCGCTGATGCCGCCAGTATGAATTTCATCAGAACATCACAATATGCAGATCGCGGAGCTGAGCGCCCGGCGCACTTGTGCTTTCGCTTGCGATTGAGAGCTCACGTCCGCGCGTTGGCGTTCCGACGGCGATGCCAAAGCCCAACTCTGACCTTATGGACTTCGCCCTATCCCTCTGCGCGGGCCTTTTTGTGTCGCCTCGGCGTTGCCCAATCCGGGAGTGGGCCCACCCCAGGACAGGATCCCGTTGAAAAACCGGATCCAGCGCCCTATATTGGGGCCACGTGGCGATTGTCCCGGTCTGTGAAGCGCGCACTCTTTTGAATCCCTGCCCGCCTTAAATGCGCGCCTGGACTAAGACAGCAGAACTTCCTCTCCGAAAATCATTCGACCGCGTGATGCCAAGGCACATCGCCTCGGCGTCAATCTCGACGCATAGGATCAAATAATGACTGTCGGTACAGTGAAGTTCTTCAACGCAACCAAGGGTTTCGGGTTCATTTCGCCGGAGGATGGCGGCAAGGATGTGTTCGTACACGTCTCGGCCGTCGAGGCTTCGGGAATGCGCACGCTCAATGAGGGCCAGCGCGTCTCTTTCGACACGCAGCCGGATAAGAAGGGCCCCAAGGCCGTCAATCTCAGAGCGGCTTAAGTTTCCGCAAAGTGAATTGAAGAACGGGCGGCGAGGCGATGGCTTCGCCGCCTTTCGTTTATGCCGAGCCCCGATGACTGATGTTGCACGAGCCGCGCGCGTTCGTGTTGCGAGCCGTCTGCTCGATCGCTGAACCGAGGGTCACTTAGAGCTTTGCGGTCTTGGTGAGGCTCTTCGCTGTCTTGGCGAGGCTTCTTGCCGCCTTTGGGAGAGTCTTGGAAGCGTATGCAACGGCCTGTGTGAGGACCTCTTTGAGGATCTTCATAAGGCGCTGCGTAAGGGCGCGTGCCTGATGCCACCACGCGATTAGACGCTTGTCCTCAATTGCCGCGCCGCTGATGCCGGTTCGGCGGTAAGCGAACCACGCATAAAGCCCCGTCTGCAGGATCGTTGAAAGCGCGGTCGCGATCGCTGAGCCTGCCATACCGAGAAGCGGAATGAGCGCGAGGTTGAGCAGGAGATTACTCACGGCCGAGGCGCCCACGCTCCACGCGCCTTCTCGCTCGCCATTCGTCATGAGCACGAGCGAGGGCGATGCAGAGAGGAGCGCTCGAAGCACTTGAGCAAAACCCAGAATGACGAGCGGCAATCCAAGCGCGGAATATTCGACGCCGAGAATTGAGATGAAAACCGGGATGGCAGTGAGCAGCGCGATGTACACTGCAAGTGTGAGAAGGAAGGCCAGACGTGACATGCGGCGCGAAACATCGGCAAGCTCGTCTTTACGTCCGGCCGACCAGGCGCTGGCAGCAAGCGGGCCGAGCGTTGAGGTCGCAATCATCGCCGCGAAGGACAGGATCAAAGTGAGATTGGATGCCATCCGGTAAACGCCGACTTCAGCCATCGGCCGCATGACGCCCAAAACCAAAATGTCCGTCTGCAGATAAATGAGATACATAGCTTCGATCGCCATGAAGCTGAGCTGGCCTTGCCGCCATGTCTTTACATCGAACGCGGCTGCTGCGGTTTTAAGATCGTCCGGCAAGTGGCGCCTCAGCCACATGATGATGAGCGCCGCTCCGGCTGCTTCGGCGATAATGCGCAAGATCAGCGCCGTCGACGCCGTCATGTGCCGCAAAACGAGATAGGTGAGAACGATCAGCGCAAGGTAAATTGCCGAGCGAATGGCCTCGGTTGCTTGGCCGGCGGAAACTTGATGAAGCCCGCGCAACGCGCCCGCGGCGGATTCCGAGATCGGCATTAAGCACAGCAGCGGCAGCGCGAGCAGAATGAGCCCGCCGGCCCGTCCGGTTGGGTGCATGAAAAGAAGGATCGCCGCCGCCGTCACCAGCGCGGTGGCTGCGCCGGAGCCGATGCTCAGCTTGAGCGCATATTGCAGGAGGCCTTTTAGATGCGCCCAGTTCTTGGCCTCGCCATAGACCGCGACGCTCCGTTGTAACATCAGCGGTAGCCCGAAATTGGCGAGAATGCGCAAAACGATGATCAGCGTTACGGCGAAGGAATAGAAGCCGTAAGCCTCAGGCCTTAACCAGCGCGCCAGCAGAATGCCGTGCAGGAACATGATGCCCCCGCCGGCGACTTGCGTGAGGAACACGGCGGAAGCGCGCTTGAGCAGACGCTCCATGTGTGGGCTGCTGATCTGGCGGGAAAGCCAATCGCTGAGATGGCCCGCCGCGCGCGAAAGCCAATCGGCCGCGCGGACGGCAAATCGGGAGCGCATGAGGGGCCGAATGAAACTCAAGGACGACTCGCGGGGAAAGTGCTCAATTCGCGTCTGAGCATAAGGGCCCTACCGTTTCGGAATTGCGCATTCCCTTCGCGCAAATCGAATGCTTTGAGTTTTCCACAAATCACTTCGCGGGCAAAACCCGTCTTCCGGCGCGATTTTGACCAGCTGGGGTCGCCTCCTGAGCACTACGGCGCAAGATCGCGGCGAGCGGGCGGTACACAAGTTGATGACCGCTGGGTCGCGGCCGGCTGATTGTTACAATTAAGATGTCATGGCATAGTTAAAGTTAGTGATGCTTGTATTTGGCGGATATTGAGGGCCGCCCGAATTGCTGCCGATCCAGGGTGCGGATCGGCATGAGCTGGAACCAATCGGCACATTTAGGTGTTGGCGTATTGGTTGCAGACATCCCTTGAAAAAGGGCAGGGCGCGATGTCGCTTGGGCGAGAGGGCCCGGCAAAGCAATAGGGCTCGCGGGGTCCAAGGACTGCGTGGGGTTGGGCAATGCAGACAGTCTTTGATTGGGTGACCGTCGCCATCTTCATCGCGACAGCGGGAACTTTCTTTTACCGTACGCAGCGCGAGTGGCCGCCGCTCTATAAATATCTCGCGGTTTCGATCGGCTGCGCAATTGCAAACCAGCTTGGCAATCTTGGTTATTACATCCCCGCGCTGCTCATGATCGGCGCGCTGATCGCGGCGCTCATTTGGCTGGGCTCTCGTCCCTACAACGTGCGGCAATAGTCGAATCGGTGGAAGCTCCGCGGCCCAGCCTGGGTACAAGGCGCGGGGCGGGAGAAAAATTCGTGGGTTGGTCGGCTGAAAGCGAATTTCGCAAATGAGTAAGAGTGAGTTTGATGCGTCAACGGCTGACATTTCGCCGGAACGGACCAAGCCTGAATCCAAGGGCAAGGTCGTCTCGCTCAGCTCGCTGTTAAGCCGCGTTACGCCGGGCGTGAAGTTTCTCGGCCTGATGTTTGACCCGCTCGGTATCGCTGAGGCCGCGCGTCATGTGATCGAGCGCTCCGAGCGCTCTCTGCCGTTTGTCTATGTCGTCACCCCTAATGTGGATCATCGCGTCCGGCTGCAGCGTGAGCCCGCGCTCTTTCCACTTTATGCAGCCGCTTGGATGACGCTTTGCGACAGCCGCATCATCGAGCTGATGGCACGGATTGATGGCGCCGGCGTGCGCGCTTCACCCGGCGCCGATCTCGTCGAATACTTGTTCGCCAAAGTGATCCGGCCGGACGACGTGCTTAACGTTGTGGGCACCACATCGGACGTCATCGAAACATTGCGCGCGCGCTACGGCCTTCGCAACCTGCGCTGGCATGAGTGCCCGCAGGATCTGCGTTCCACGCCTGAAGCGATGGCTGCGGCGGCACAGTTCGTTGCCGACAATCCAGCACCGATCACTTTGATCTGCGTGGGCTCGCCGCAGCAGGAGCTGGTGGCCCGGGCGATTGTCGAACGAGGCGAGGCAAAGGGGGTGGGGCTGTGCTGCGGCGCTAGCCTGGAGTTCCTCTCCGGCAAGGTTTCGCGTGCGCCCAAATGGATGCGCAATCTCGCGCTTGAATGGCTCCATCGCTTAGCGACAAACCCGCTCCGCTTCAGCCGGCGCTATCTCATCGACGGGCCGACAATCTTCCCGATCTGGTTTGAGGCAAGGCGCAAAAGGCGGACTTCGGATGATGACGACCGGGGTTCCCCAGCGCATGCGCGCGGTGCCGCGGTCTCCATTCATCCGGCGGCCTGACGCTGGCGGGGGGTGGGAAACTTTAGGGCGCGGCGCTCTGCGCATCCTAAAGAGCTGAAGCTACCCCTCAATGCCCGTGTGAAGGGACTTGAGGGCAAGGTTGAATCGGCGGGGCGATTTTTGGGGAGCGTGAAGATTTTCTCGCGAAAAACAGTCGGTGGTTGCTGGCGCGGCGCAGCTCAACCCTATAATCGGGTCACTGATTCGGTGTGTTTGCACACACCTCGAAGTGGGGATTTGCTAATGCTCAGGGGATTTTCACCCGCTCTTGCGAGTGTCGGTCTCGGCCTTGGGCTTATCGCCGCCGCCGGCACGGCTCACGCCGAAGACACCCGCGGCCGGGTCGGCGCGTTCCGCACGCAGCTGGGAGAGCTCACCGAAGGCCTCACGCTTTCCGTCGCCCAAGGCGTCCGCTTTGAGAGCAACCTCGTGCGCACCGCCAATGACGCACAAACGCTGGCGCTTTACGGCACGACGGATTCATCCGACGTGATTTCGCAGACCAGCCTCAACATCGCCTTCCAAACCAACACGCCTAAGATTCAGATTAAGTTTCTAGGTGATGTAAGCTACGCAAACTATTCAAACTTCGACCAGTTTTCAGGCTTTGTGACGGGTGGCGCGGCCACCGCCAGCTGGCAGTTCTCGAACCGCTGCTCGATGGGCGCCAATGGACGCGTCGAACGCCGCGTCGCCAATTTCGAGGATGTCACCCAGCCGATCTCGGACTTTCAAGTCGAGTATGGCGGCGACTATCAGGTGGCCTGCTTCATTCTCAACCGCGTGCGCGTGACGGGCCAGGTCTTCGGCGACGAGGTGCGCAACGAGCGCAACATCTTCGACCTCGACGACGTCGATTATTGGGGCTGGGCCGGCGGCATCGCTTTCGTGTCGGCCCGCCGCAACGAGATCGGCGTGCGGTACCGGCATGCCGAGACGACCCGCCCTCATGATCCCGCCGATACGCCGCTCGATAACGACCGGATCGAGGGCTACACGACCTTCCGTATCGGCAATTACCTTGTCGCCACGCTTACCGGCGGCCATGAGCGTGAACATCGCCAGGGCAGTACGACGGTCAATGATGGGTCCGGCAGCATCGACCTTGTGTGGACGCCGACCAGCAAGCTCACGACCCATTTGGGCTTCGTCAGCGATACCGAGGATGCAACTGACCTTCTCAACACCACAAGCCAGACCGACCGCGTGTTTGCGACGAGCGACTGGCAGCTGACCCAGCGCGTGAGCGTAGGCGGCAATGTCAGCTACGAGCACGACAAGCTCGATGCCGGGGTCGGCAATATTCTCACCGGTGTCAAAGAAGACCTTTATTCGGTCTCGGCTTACTTGCAGCACCCATTCTTCCGCACCGTTAATGTCCGTTGGATGGCGGGCTACAATAAGCGCGGCTCGGATAATCCACTCCGCCGGTATGACAATGCCATGGTGGGTGTGTCGATCGGCGTCGGGCTCTGATCTCACCTCTTCAAAAATGTGAGCATCTGTGCGTTAGGCATTGATTTTAAGGGCTGTTTTGCGTTCTTGAAGCGTAGCCAATGCCGTTCGGGCGGGTCCGTGGTGGGAGCGGGACTTGAGATGACAAAAATGCGCTGTCTGAGGGTCTTTCTGCTTACGGGTCTCTTCGCGCTCGCCGCGTGCAGCCAGCACGGCTCCACGAGCGATGAAGACTCGCTTGGCCAGGTCGTCGCCCGGGTGAATGGCGAAGAAATTACGGTCTCCCAGCTCAATGCCGAGCTCGCGACGGTCTCCGCGAACGGTCAAGACCCAAAGGCCGTGAAGGAAGAGGTTCTGCGCGCGATCGTCTTCCGCACGCTGCTGCGCCAAGCCGCGTTGAAGGAAAAATACGATCGCCGGCCGCAAGTGCGCCTGCTCATGGATGCGGCGCGCGACAAGGTTCTCGCCGATTCTTATGTTAACGGAGTTGCTGGCTCGCAGAAGGCGCCGAGCCAGGCCGATATCGCCAAATTCATCGCCGATCATCCGCTCGCGTTTGGTGATCGCCGGATTTATCGCTTTGAGCGCCTGATGCTCGCAGCCGACCAGTACTCGGATAATCTGGTGCCGATGTTCGATCAAAAGCCGCAAGTTCAAACCTTCGATCAGCTTGAGGCCTATCTGAACGGCAAACGCATTCCGTTTACGCTGACCGACGTGCAGCTGCCCTCGACCGATTTTCCCAAGCAAGTGCAAGACGAGCTCATAAAGTTTCACGTCGGCGATAATGTCGTCGTGCGCGGGCCGCAATCGATCATCATCCTTAAGATTAAGGGTTGGACCGAAATGCCGGTGCAAGAAGCCGATGCGCAGCGCATCGCGGCGACCGCGCTTCAGCAAGAGGCGCTGAGCGAGCGCACCACGGCTTTGCGCACGCAAATGGTTCACGACGCCAAGATCGAGTTTGACGGCGAGTTCGCCGGCATGGATGCCGATGAGCCGAAGGCGCCTCCGCCTGCCGCACCAAGCGCCTCTGCGCCGAATGCTCCCGCGCCCGCGGATAGCACCGTCGCGCCGATCGCTCCGGCAGCCGCGCCCGGCAGCGAGATACAGGCTCCGGCAAGCGCGCCGGATGCATCACAGCCAGCTGCTACTATGCCGCCCGGAGCGAACTCCACGACTCCACAGGAAGGAACCGCACCATGATCAAGCGCGCGATCTCCGCATTTGCTGCGGCGCTCTTTGTGGCGCTGGCCACGTGTTGCGTTGAAGCGGGCTCTGCCGCCGCGCAAGAGGCTTACCGGCTTGGCGAAGGCGATGTGGTTAAGCTCAATGTGTTCCAGCGGCCGGATCTTTCGGCGGAAGAGCGCCTCGGCGCAGGCGGGCGCATCTTCGTGCCCGGCGGCGGCAAGCTCAATATCGGTGGCCTGACCGCCTCCGATGCGGAAGATCAGATCCGTGCGCTCCTTGCGAAGACAGGCGCAACGCCCAACCCGCAAGTTGATCTTCAGATCGTCACTTTCGCGAGCCAGAAGGTCTCGGTGTTCGGCTATGTGAAGGCGCCGGGCTCTTACGCTCTCGACCGGCCGGAGCGGGTGAGTGAGATCCTCGCGCAGGCTGGCGGCATTCTTGCCGATGGCTCGCCGCGCGTCACGCTGATCCGGGAAACCGGCGGCGGACAGGTCTCCCGTTCTGTGATCAACATGAAAGAGGTGCTTGACGGCAGCAACGCGGGCGCCGATCAAGAGGTGCGTGGCGGCGACATGATTAATGTGCCGCGCGCGCCGCGCGTTTATGTCTATGGCGCGGTCAATCACCCAGGGCCTTACATCCTCGAAGACGGGATGACGGCGCTGCAAATGATCTCGCTGGCAGGCGGCATCACTTCGACCGGCTCGGACGGGCGTCTTGAAGTGGTGCGTCACGGCGATGGCGGAAAGGCCCAATCCTTGAAGGTGGGTCTGCAGGACAAGCTTCTGCCGGAAGATGTGCTGATCGTGCACGAAAGCATCTTCTAAGGCGAATTAAAGCGCGGCACAGATCGCGCACGGGTTGTGTGAGGGTGTGATGGGAGCTTTGCAGCTGCTCGCAATCTTGTGGGCGAGGCGCACGGTCGTTATCGGCTGCTTCGCCTCGACGGTGCTGCTTGCCGTTGCCGTCACGCTTATTTTGCCCAAATCCTACCAGGCCAAGGTCACTGTGCTGGTCGATAACGAAGCGCGCAACGCTTACACCAATGATTTCGAAACGCGCGGTTTTTCCAACGACTTTCTCGGCAAGCAAGTCGCAATCGTTACATCCAACCGTACGGCAAAGCAGGTGGTCGACGATCTGCGCCTGACTGGGAACACGCGCTTCGCCAAAGCCTATGCGCACACGCGCCGAACCGTGCCGATCGAGGATTGGATTGCGGCCTCTTTGACCAAGGCCGTCGTTGTCACGCCGCAGCCGGATCAAAGCTCGATCGAGATCGCCTATCGCTCGCCCGACGCCTCGACCGCAGCCAAGGTCGCGAACGCCTTCGCCGACGCCTATATGCGCACCGGCACCGATATTCGCGTCGGTACGGCGGAGCAGACGGCAATCGAGCTCAAGCGGCAGGCGCAAACCCTGCAAGGCGAGCTCGCCGAGGCGGAGCAAGCGCTTCACAATTATCAGCAGCGCACCGGCATCGTCGAAACCGAAAACGGGCTCGATACCGAGATGCGCAAGCTCGACGGGCTGCAGAAGCTGCAGACGGACGCCAACACGGCGACCGAGGCGGCGCGCGCTCAGCTTACGGCTTACCGGGGCGCCAAGGCGGCCGGGCAATCGCTTGATCAATTGCAGGGCGTTTCAAGCGACGAGCTCTTGAAGAGCCTGCGCTCGCAGGTTGCTGATGTGAACGCGAACCTGGCGCTCACCAAAGGCAAGTTCGGCACGCAGCATCCCGACT
>JBAQHC010000325.1:0-3462 GCA_049288095.1 Alphaproteobacteria bacterium
ATCCCGGAGCGGGCCACACCTCGACGAGTGTAACGCCGGGGCGCAGACCCCAGAACGCAAGACTCGGCGCGGGATGGCGCGCTTCATCGCGCGCAACATTCGAAGGCGTGCGCGAAGCCGCAGCGACTGCATCGAGCAATGCTTGATCTGGCTTCGTCTCGACGATCGGCGGCGCGGCGGCAGGCGATACCGGCGACAAGCTCGTCGATGATTTGTGGAACAGGCTGCAGCCGGCAGCTCCAAAGAGGAGAAGCGCGAGAACACCAACCATGCGCGCGCCTGAAGACCGAGCCGCCATCGCTACCCCCATCGACTGATTTGCGCGAAAGCGTGCGCACTGCGAGGCACGCTACAACCAGGATGGGAAGAGGATCAACCCGCCGTGCTCACGCGAGGCCATTTCCAAAAGCACGGCTCGCTCCCTCATGCGAGGGAACGAGCGATGAGTAAATGCATAAACATATGACCGCTTTAGTGCTTCACGACCTTGCGATAACGCTGCGCTTGTGTCGCGCGCAGGCCGGGCAAGCCGTAGCGGCTCAACGCATTTTCCCACGTGTGAAATTCATCGACCGTGAGCGCATAACGGCGGCACGCCTCTTCGAGCGAGATCAATCCCCCTTCCACGGCGGCAACGACTTGTGCCTTGCGCCGCGAGACCCAACGCTTGGTGCGTGGGGAGGGCAAGTCGACGAGTGTCATGGGGCGGCCGTCCGGCCCGGTGATGAAATCGGAAAATCCGCGGGTGTCATTGGGCATTACGCAACTCCTTACGCGTATGTCTACCTGGCCCCGCAGCCATGTTTCAGAGCTTGGTAAGTCCGCTCTAAGAACCGGCTAAAACGATCGCTCAAATTCGAATGGTTGAGCAAATACCCCAAAAATGCCGCAATCACGGAACTTTTCGCGCGCGGAACTTAAATCCGCGATCGGATCAGGCTCGTCGATTGATGCGCATCAAAGCGGAGCCCGCAGCTTTCCGTGAGTGTTGCTTTGCTTAAAGCAAGCGGTAGGCGCACTATCATCGCGCTTTGCGGCCTCGCGAATGAAAGGGCTGACCCATGGTCACTTCCACCAACAAAAAAGCTGTCGCGTTGCTTTTCAGCGTTTTGATGCTGTCGTCCTGCGTCGCCTATGACGGCTATGTTTATGGTGGCTCGTATGACGGCTATTACGACAATTATTACGGGCCCTATGTCAGCGGCTATTGGGCCAGCGACGGCTTCTTTTGGTATCGGGGCGGTGATCATTTTTATCATCGCGACGATGGCCGCCATTTCCATCGTGAGCGCTTCAACGGCGGCGTGCGCATCAGAGGCGAGCGCGGCTGGACGCGCAATCATCCGCCGCCCGGCGCGCCCGACGGCCCGCGTGGTCATCGCTGAACAGGCGGACCAGGCGCGGCCCCGGTCACTAACCGCATAACAAGGCAATTCCCTAAGCGTGCGGACCAGGCTTTTCATCCTGCTCGTCAGCGCCCATATTTGCGGGATGCCGCCGCCCAATTACGTAGCAAAAATGAATGTGGCTTATGCATCGCTGAAAGACGCCGTTAGTGGAATCAGACGAATATGGCGTCGCTCCGAGGTGCAATATGCCGATACCAGACTATCAAGCACTGATGTTGCCAGTATTGCGCGCTGCCGCCCGCGGGGAGACACGCGTCCCTGAGGTCGCAGATACACTAGCTGATGAACTGGGGCTTTCGCAGGAAGAGCGCGATCAACTACTGCCAAGTGGACGCCAACGCCTGCTCCACAATCGCATTCATTGGGCAAAGTTCTATATGCACAAGGCTGGACTGATTGATCAGCCACGCCGCGGTCAATTCGTTGCGAGTAACAGCGGTCGCGCTCTACTCGAACAACATCCCCTAAAAATTGATGTGAACACGCTTCTCACATATCCAGCATTCAAAGAATTTTACGAGAATGGATCTGCCGGGGGCAGTACCGCAGGTGGCGCCGGCGGCGTCATGGACGGAGCTATGATCACGCGTCGAGCTCAAAGCGAAGCGACCGATTCAACGCCCGAAGAAAGAATTGAGGCTGCGTATAGCACACTCCACCTAGCGCTGCGCGCCGAACTACTCGAACGGATTCTGCAAAATAGTCCGAGCTTCTTTGAACAGGTCATCGTCAACCTGCTCGTGGCAATGGGATACGGTGGTTCCCACGCGAACGCAGCCATGCAATTAGGGCGAACCGGCGACGGAGGCGTGGATGGAGTGATCAACGAAGATCGACTCGGATTGGATCGCGTGTATATCCAGGCCAAGCGCTACGAAACAACCTCCGTAGGCCGTCCGGACGTACAAGCTTTTCTCGGAAGTTTGGTCGGTCTCGGAGCAACGAAAGGCGTGTTTGTGACGACTTCCACGTTCTCGCAGCAAGCAATCGAGTTTGCGAAACATCTACCCCAAAGAGTCATATTGATTGATGGTCAACGGCTCACTGAACTTATGATTGAGCACAATGTCGGCGTCCGTAAGAACCGCAGTGTTGAACTGAAGCGAGTGGATGAGGACTTCTTCAGCGAGGAAGAGTAGGGACTAGCGAACCGCTCCATCATCCCCCATATTTGTGGGATGCCGCCAACCAAATCACGCAGCAAGAAGCCCGATGAGCGCACGCAAGCCGCGATGCTTGCGTTCGAGGAATCGACCGCCGCCTGGGTGCCGCACCGCCCTCAACGCCCGGAAAAATCCGAGGGCGGCAAGCGGCTCAAAATCGTCTCGGATTATGTGCCCAAGGGCGACCAGCCGACCGCGATCGCCGAGCTCGTCAAAGGCGTGAACGCGGCGGAGCGCGACCAGGTGCTGCTCGGCGTCACCGGCTCGGGCAAGACTTTCACCATGGCGCATGTGATCGAGCAGACGCAGCGGCCGGCGATCATTCTCGCGCCCAACAAGACGCTGGCGGCGCAGCTTTACGGCGAGTTCAAGAGCTTCTTTCCCGACAACGCAGTCGAGTATTTCGTCTCGTATTACGACTATTACCAGCCCGAAGCGTATGTGCCGCGCACCGACACCTATATCGAAAAAGAATCGACCATCAACGAGCAAATCGACCGCATGCGCCACTCGGCGACGCGCGCGCTGTTCGAACGCGACGATGTGATCATCGTTGCGTCGGTGTCGTGCATTTACGGTATCGGCGCCGCGGAAAACTACACCGCGATGACGACGACGATCTCCAAGGGCGATAGGCTCGACCGTAGCGAACTCCAGCGCACCCTCGCGGCCCTGCAATACCGGCGCAACGATCACGACTTCAAGCGCGGCACCTTCCGCGTGCGCGGCGACACGCTGGAGATTTTCCCGGCGCACTATGAAGACCGCGCCTGGCGCTTGTCGCTGTTCGGCGACGAGGTCGACAATATCGTCGAGTTTGATTCGCTCACCGGCGAGACATCGCTCAAGCTCGAATTCATCAAGCTTTATGCCAACACGCATTACGTCAC
>JBAQHC010000326.1:0-1915 GCA_049288095.1 Alphaproteobacteria bacterium
TGCAGATCGCAAAGCTAGACCGCGCGAGGCTTGCGGCTCGCGCTAAGCTTGAGGCGGCGCTCACTCGCGGCGCAAGCAGCGATCACTCTGAGACCCAACAACCAGAGGAAATTTGAAATCCGGCGACTCATCCCACAACACTCCCGGCAACAAGAATGCCTTCTCTCCATGATCAAGTGATTAAAAGTGGCGCTCCGGTGTTTCCCTTAAGGCAAAGCGCGACACTCGCGCGGTCTTGTTGCGGCAGCTTTGTTGCAGCGCACTCAATTGAGTGCGAGCGCGAAGAGAGCTAGAAACGCGCGCATGACAAACGCAAAACAGGCGGCAGCTTTGGCGGTTCCGGCACTCAGCGACATTCGCGCCGCGGCGAAGGTGCTTGAAGGGCAGATCGTCAAGACGCCGTTTCTTTATTCACGCACGCTCTCGGCGATCACCGGCGCCGAGGTTCATATCAAGTTCGAGAATTTGCAGTTCACCGCCTCGTTCAAGGAGCGCGGCGCGCTCAACAAATTGATGAGCCTTTCGCCCGAGGAACGCGCGCGCGGCGTGGTCGCGATGTCGGCCGGCAATCACGCGCAAGGCGTGGCCTATCATGCGCAGCGCCTGAAGATTCCAGCGACGATCGTCATGCCGGAGCAGACACCCTTCGTTAAGGCGCAGCAAACGCAGAGCTTCGGCGCCGAAGTGATCTTGAAGGGCAAGTCGATTGCCGAGGCTGCCGAGATCGCCGATGAAGTTCGCTTAAGGCGCAACCTCACATTCGTGCATCCTTATGATGATCCGAAGATCATCGCGGGGCAGGGCACAATCGGCATCGAGATCGCGGAGTCGGGTGTGCCGCTTGATGCCGTGATCGTGCCGATCGGCGGCGGCGGCCTCATCTCGGGCATTGCGATCGCGCTCGATGCGCTCATGCCTCAAACCGAAGTGATCGGCGTCGAGGCTGAGCTGTTTCCGGCCATGCGTGCGGCGCTTCGCGGTGAAGAGGCGCATTGCGGCGGAACGACGATCGCCGAGGGCATCGCGGTTTCGCGAATGGGCGAGATCACGACGGCCGCGTGCAAGAAATTCGGCATCGACGTGATCCTCGCCAGCGAAACCATGATCGAGCGCGCGATCTTTCTTTATTTGACGATCGAAAAGACGGTCGCGGAAGGCGCGGGGGCCGCGCCGCTCGCAGCGCTCTTGGCCGAGCGCGAGCGCTTCAAGGGCAAACGCGTCGCGCTCATTCTTGCCGGCGGCAATATCGATCCGCGCTTGCTGTCCTCGGTGATCATGCGCGAGCTGATCAGAGACGGGCGCATTTTCAAGATCGCCGTCGACATCGAGGATTTGCCGGGTCAGCTCAGCCGCGTTGCCGGCACGATCGGCAAAGCGGGCGGCTCCATCCTCGAAGTGCAGCACAGCCGTTTCGCGCTCGACATTTCGGCCAAGCACACGTTCCTGGAAGTGCTGATCGAAGCGCGTGATGCGCGGCATAGCGATGAAATCTGCGAAGCGCTGGAGCGCGAAGGTTTGCGTGTGCGCCGGCTGAGTTGACGCGAATAGTTCATTCCTCCCCCGTTTACGGGGGAGGTGTCGCGCAGCGACGGAGGGGGGACCGAGATGCTACTCACCTTCCCCCCATCGGCCCTGCGGGCCACTTCCCCCGTGAACGGGGGAAGAAAATCAATTTCGCGAATTGTCAGCGGTTAGCTGATCAATTGCCCCACTGTGGGCCACTACTCTTATCTGACCCTGTATCTGAACTCGCGCCGGGCAACACGGTCGGCGCCTGCGCATCCGCGGCCGGCGGCGCACCGTATCCAGCGTTAGCGCCGGGACCGTAGGCCGGGCCCGATGCCGGTGGCAGAGGCGTTGAGCTGACGGGCGCGCCCGGGCCGAAGGTGGCTGGGCCTGCGCCGCCGCTCATGCC
>JBAQHC010000327.1:0-1914 GCA_049288095.1 Alphaproteobacteria bacterium
GGCTTGAGCTTCATGATTCCGGCGACATTGCGTTGCGCACCGTTCGAGCCCTGCGTGCCCGAGCGCAAGGTGAAATGGTCCGCCTTCGGATCATATTCGCCAATTGCGGCACGCGCTTCCATCGACAGCGCGATCACCCGATTCTGGAATGTCGAGGCCTCAGCAATAAAAGCAGCTTTCGCGAATGCCTCTTGTACGGCCTTCTTATTGCCGACCGTCCAATCGTAAACGAGATTGCCTTTGACCTCGTCCCAGACCAGCGGCGCGCCCGGCTTGATCGCGGCATCGATGGTGCCGACCGCCGGCAGCGGCTCATACTCGACATTGACCGCCTCGGCGGCATCGCGCGCGTGCAGAAGCGTATCGGCTACCACGAACGCGACCGGCGCGCCGACATAGCGGACGCGATCCTTTGCCAGGATCGGCTGGGGCGTCTTGGGAAGCTGCAACGGCACGCCATCACCTTCCGGCAGCCCGCCCATCGACTGCAGGGTTCCAACGCCGGCGGCATCAAGATCCTTTGCTGTCAGCACGGCGATAACGCCCGGCATTTTGAGCGCGTCGGAGGTATCGATTGCGCCAACCTTGGCGTGAGCGTGCGGCGAGCGCACGAGGTAGCCGTGCGCTTCATTCGGCAGCTTGATGTCGTCGGTATATTGGCCGCTTCCGGTGACGAAACGGACATCTTCCTGACGGGTGATCGACTGGCCGGTGCCGAATTTCATGAACCGCCTCGCGAGATGATGAAGAGAAGCTCCTTTGTAGCCTCTCCCTTCTGAGTGTCAAAGGATAGGCCGGGCACGCGGGATCGCCCACCCCCCCAGCGAGCAAAGCGCCAGCGACAACCGCATTGATACCCTTAGAGACGCGGGGCCCCCGCAAGAAACTCAGTGACGATAGCTTTGATCGATGCGATCGAGCTTCCTCAGCATCGCCGGCCAAATGGCCTGCGGCGCGCGCTCGTCGAAGCCTGGGTTTGCGAGCCCCGCCGCCTTTTCCGGAACGCCCTGATTGGGCATTGAAAGCTTTGTGCCTCCGGATAGAGCGCGCGTCTGCATGGTGCAGGCGCGCTCCAGATGCCACATCCGCACCCACGCCGCTGCGCAATTGCGTCCGATGGCGAGCGTGCCATGATTGCGCAGGATCATCACGGTCTTGTCCCGCCCAAGATCTTCGATCAGGCGCGCACGCTCGTCCAAATCCAGAGCGATACCCTCATAGTCGTGATACGCGACTTTACCGATTACCATCGCGTGCTGCGAGATCGGCAACAAGCCCTGCTCCTGCGCGGCGACGCCCACGCCATCGTCGGTGTGCAAATGCATCACGCAATGCGCATCCTCGCGCGCCATGTGCACGGCGCTATGGATGACGAATCCGGCCGGGTTGATGCTGTAGGGCGTGTCCAGAACCTTCTCGCCGTTCTGGTCGATCTTCACCAGCGATGACGCCGTTACTTCTTCGAACAACTGTCCGAACGGATTGATGAGAAAATGATGCTCCGGCCCCGGCACGCGGAGCGATAGATGCGTGAACACCATATCATCCCAACCTTGAAGCGCCACAAGACGATAAAGCGCGGCTAGATCGACGCGCAGCTTCCACTCCTCGTCGGAGACGTTCGCGCGCACGGAGCGCTCATCCGGGACTGATGCCACAGACATGAAACTCCTCCCTCAGCGAGCGCTTTCCGCGCCTCATCATAAAAGCTTGGTCTCCCAAGCTTGGCCTGTCAAATGGACCGCCCACTTCGCTAGAGAGTGCGCTTCACGGCGATCTTCCATTGCGCGTAATGGGCGTCGCGTTCCGCCGCGTTCATGTGTGGGCCAAACGATGCGTCGGCACGCCAAAGTGCCTCGATCCCGGCGAGGTCTTTGAACATTCCAGCCTTGATCCCGGCGAGATAGGCCGCAC
>JBAQHC010000328.1:0-1580 GCA_049288095.1 Alphaproteobacteria bacterium
CACAAGCTTGGTGTGAGGGCGCGATGATTCAAAACCTCGACCTTCTATCGACGATCACTTTCCTGCCGCTCCTCGGCGCGCTGTTCCTCCAGTTCCCGGTCATCGACCAGAAGAAGGCAAACCGCAACGCCCGCTTCGTGGCGCTTTTCGCGACGCTCATCACCTTCATCGTTTCGCTGGTGCTGCTGGTTAGTTTCGCGCCCGGCACGGCCGACTTCCAGTTCGTGCGCGAATATCAATGGCTCGACACCGGCATCACTTACAAAGTCGGCGTCGACGGCATTTCCATTCTTTTTGTCGTGCTCACGACGTTCCTGATGCCGCTCTGCATACTCGCGAGCTGGGAATCGATCGAGAACCGCGTCAAGGAATACATGATTGCGTTTCTCGTGCTTGAAACGCTGATGATCGGCGTATTCACCTCGCTCAACCTGATCGCCTTCTATCTCTTCTTCGAGGGCGGCCTCATCCCAATGTTCCTCATCATCGGCATTTGGGGCGGTCAGCGGCGCGTCTACGCCTCGTTCAAATTCTTCCTCTACACCTTCCTTGGCTCCGTGCTGATGTTGGTTGCAATCGTCGCGATGTATCTGCAGACCGGCACGACCGACATTGCCGCGATCCTCAAGCACCCGAACTTTTCGCCGGCGATGCAGACCTGGCTGTGGCTCGCCTTCTTCGCGTCCTTTGCGGTCAAAACGCCGATGTGGCCGGTGCACACCTGGTTGCCTGACGCGCACGTCGAAGCACCGACGGCTGGCTCCGTCATCCTCGCCGGCATCCTGTTGAAGATGGGCGGCTATGGCTTCCTGCGCTTCTCGCTGCCGATGTTCCCGATCGCGTCGATGCATCTCGCGCCCTTGATGTTCGCGCTCTCGATCGTGGCGATCATCTACACCTCGCTTGTCGCGTTTGCGCAGGAGGATATGAAAAAGCTCATTGCCTATTCCTCCGTCGCGCATATGGGCTTTGTGACCATGGGCGTGTTCGCGGCGACCGTGCAGGGTGTCGAAGGCGGCATCTTCCAAATGTTCAGCCACGGTCTCGTTTCCGGCGCGCTCTTCCTCTGCGTCGGCGTCATTTACGACCGCATGCACACGCGCGAGATCGCGGCCTATGGCGGCCTCGTCAATCGCATGCCCATCTACG
The DNA here is from genome assembly GCA_049288095.1 of Alphaproteobacteria bacterium. Taxonomy (GTDB): domain Bacteria; phylum Pseudomonadota; class Alphaproteobacteria; order CAWBKL01; family CAWBKL01; genus CAWBKL01. The sequence continues at coordinate 1,150 of JBAQHC010000328.1, forward strand.
CCGCGATCCTGATGTTTTTCACTCTGTGTAATGTGGGTCTGCCAGGCACCAGCGGTTTTGTCGGCGAGTTCCTATCGCTTATCGGCACTTTCGCTGTGAACACCTGGGTCGCGCTCTTCGCCGCCACGGGCGTGATCCTCTCGGCGGCCTATATGCTCTGGCTCTATCGCCGGGTCATCTTCGGCTCGCTCACTAAGCCCGACCTGCAGGGCATTCTCGACGTGAACATCCGCGAGATCGCGGTGCTTACGCCGCTGGTTCTCGGCGCGCTGTTCTTTGGTGTGTCTCCCACACCGGTGCTCAATGTTACCGAGGCTTCCGTAAAGAACTTGCTCGATGGTTATCAAACCGCCGTCGCCGAATACCGTGCCGAAGAGGCGGCCACCAAACTCGCTTATTATCGCCTCTCCCTTGATGGGAGAGGTCGGATC
>JBAQHC010000329.1:0-1576 GCA_049288095.1 Alphaproteobacteria bacterium
GGCGTAGCCCGACCGAAGGAGCAAGCCCGGTGACGGCGCGATCCTTGAGGGGACCGCGCCGTCTGGTGGTCGCGGCCGGCCGGTGATGGATGGTTCTTCTTGCAAGAGGAATCACCCGTTGCCCGGCCGCCACGTCACCGATCACCAGATGAGGCTCTACATGAAGTTCCGTCAGACCGATACGCCGCCGGTGGCGGCGGCGAAGGCGTCGTTCAGCCCGTCCACGGCCTATCGCATCGAGAGCGATACTCGGCTGCCCTCGCAGAAGAAGGGGGTGCGCGGACGCCGTCGTCCGGACCCCCTTGCCGACATTTTTGCCGCTGAGGTCGTACCGATGTTGAAGGTGACGCCCGGCCTGCGACCCGTCGCGATCTTCGAGGAGATGCTCCGGCGCCATCCCGATCTCGGAGCCGGGATTCGTCGCACTCTGGAGCGGCGGATTCAGGCCTGGCGCGCGGTCCACGGGGACGAGCAGGAGATCATCTTCCGCCAGACGCATGAGCCCGGCCGGGTCGGATTGTCCGACTTCACCGATATGGGTGAGTTCGGCGTCACCGTCGCGGGGGCGCCGCTTGATCACCGGCTCTATCACTTCCGGCTCGCCTATTCCGGCTTCGAGCACGCCCATGTCGTGCTCGGCGGCGAGAGCTTCGTCGCCTTGGCCGAGGGACTGCAGAACGCCCTGTGGTCGCTCGGCGGTGCCCCGCGCGAGCATCGCACCGACAGCCTGTCGGCCGCATTCTGCAATCTCGACCGGAATGCCCAGGACGACCTGACGCGCCGATACGAGGAGCTTTGCGCCCATTATGGGATGACGCCGACCCGCAACAATCCCGGCGTCGCCCACGAGAATGGCGCGATCGAAGGGCCGCACGGTCATCTCAAGCGCGCGATCGCAGACCCGCTCCTGATGCGGGGCACGTCCGACTTCGACGACCTCGCCGCCTACCGGCGCTTCACCGACGAGATCGTCAGCCGCCGCAACGCCCGCAACGCCAAGCGCATCGATAGCGAGCGCGCCGCGCTCCAGGAACTGCCGGATCGGCGCAGCTCCGACTACGAGGAGGTGATCGTTCGCGTCACGTCCTCCGGCGGCTTCACGCTGCGCAAGGTGTTCTACACGGTCCCATCGCGCTTGATCGGCCACCGGCTGCGGGTGCGCCTCTACGACGATCGGCTCGACCTGTTCATCGGCGGCACGCATCTCGTGACGCTGCCGCGCGGGCGCGCGCATCCGAACGGCAAGCACGATCAGGTCGTCGATTACCGGCACGTGATCCATTCCTTGCGCCGCAAGCCAATGGCGCTCCTCAACCTCGTCTACCGCGACCGGCTCTTCCCGCGCGAAGCCTATCGCCGAACCTTCGACGCCCTCCTCGAGCAGCTGCCCGAGAAGAAGGCATGCCGCCTCATGGTCGACTTGCTCGCGCTCGCGCATGAGCGCGGTTGCGAGGCCGACCTCGCCGAGCGTCTCGCCGCCGAGCTGAACGCCAACCGGCTCCCCGACCTGGCGCTCCTGCGCGCCCACTTCGCTCCCGATCCTGGCCGCATGCCGCACGTCGTCGTGCGCCTCGTT
>JBAQHC010000330.1:0-5493 GCA_049288095.1 Alphaproteobacteria bacterium
GTGCTGTGCCCCGGGCCGATCAAATCGCGCATCCACGAGTCGGGTCAGAATCGGCCGGACAAATTCGGCACGGCAAGCTCGGCCTTCAGGGCGGCGGCAGATCAGCTCGCGCAGCGTCAAGTCTCCGATATGTGGATGGAGCCGACCGAAGTCGGCGAAATGGTGAAGCGCGCGATCCTCAATAACGAGCTTTACATTATCACGCATGGCGAGTGGAAAGACGCCGTGGCGGCGCGCATGGAAGCGATCATGGCGGCGATGCCCAAGAGCAGGAACGTAGATTACTCGGCAAGTTTCGCGCAATCGGCGGCCAAGGTTCCCGAGTCGCCGAGGAAGAGCTGATCGCTGCTAGAGGGTTGATATGACGCCTACGGAGGAAATAGCCACGCTCAAGGAGAGGATCGCCGGGCTCGAGCGCCGCGCCCAAGTGGTCGACGACATCAGCGCGATCCGCCGGTTGCAGTTCACCTATGGCTACTTCTTGGACAAGTGTCTGTGGCAGGAGGTGGTCGATCTCTTCGCCGAAGACGGCGAGCTTCGGTTCATGGGCGCCATCTGGCGTGGCAAGAAGAGTGTTGCGAGACTGTATGTTGGCCGGCTTGGCGGCAATTTCACCAAGGGCCACAACGGGCCAATCGATGGTCTGCTTACGGAATATCCAATCTTGCAGGATATCATCGATATCTTGCCCGGTGGCAAAACCGCGCTCGGGCGCTTTCGTTATCTGCAAATGGCGGGCAGCCATGTGACGAAGACTGACATGCCGCAGTACTTACCGCAGCAATGGTGGGAAGCCGGTACCTATGAGAACACCTATGTGAAGGAAGACGGCGTCTGGAAGATCAAGATCCACAACCACCATCTCGCCTGGCAGGCCGACTACCAAACCGGCTGGCGCTATAGCCAGCCGGCGATCGGCGGCAGCCGCACACTTTATCCAGCTGATCCGTTTGGGCCCGATGAGTTGATTGAAAAGCCGCAAACTTATTGGCCGAAAGCGAGCATTCAGCCGTTCCACTTTCCACACCCAGTGACGCGAAAGCCGATTTGGCCGAACACAAAATAGGCGCGCGTTGTACGCGTTGTATTCGCTGCGTCTTGTCGCCGACGGTCGCAATCGGCGCCGCACCTTGCGTCGCGAGGGCGCACGACGGCGCCACCGCGAGGTCCGCAGGTCCGCCTCGCTCGTTTCGTCAGTCCACTGCATGATGGTCGCCGGAGATGCTGCACTGCGGCGGGTGCGCGGGGCTTGCCAAGGACCGAGCCAGTAGTTACTCCATACGGTAATCACGAGGCCGTGATCGTTCGCGTCTCGACGGTTTGTCATGACGACGATCTGAGTTACGGTGCCGCGGCCGCCACAAAACAACTAATCGCAAAAACGGCGAAAAATGGGATCTGGGAGGGTCGTCGGAATGAAGCCTCTGGTGCTTGTATTTCTAGCACTGCTAGCGGCTCTGCCCGGCGCGGCCTTCGCCGCCGATGCTTCAAGCCTTGCGAAGAAGATCCCCGCTCCGCCGGCCGCTGCTCAGGCCGCTGGCCCCGGTCATGTCACGACCTCTTACGGCTACGCCCTCTACGGCGATCTCAAATACCCCGCGGGCTTCACGCATTTCGACTACACCAATCCGAATGCGCCAAAAGGCGGCACGGTGCATATGACCGGCCTTGGGTCTTACGACTCGTTCAACACCTTTGCGCTTCGCGGCTCGTCAGCGATCAACATCATAAACTTCTATTTGTATTATGACTCGCTTATGCGCGGCGCGGGTGATGCCACGGCGCAGTTCTATTGTTTGCTCTGCGAAACGATCAGCTATCCGGACGATTTTTCCTGGATCGAATTCAAGCTGCGCAAGAATGCGCGCTGGCATGACGGCAAGCCGATCACGGTCGACGACGTGCTGTTCAGTTTCGATATGCTGAAAAATCACTCTGCGCCGGCTTGGTCCAATCCGCTCGTCAATGTCGTGAGAGCGGAAAAGACGGGACCGCAAACTGTGCGCTTCTACCCGGATGCGCCAAACAATCGCCGGTTGCCGCTCGCGTTTCAGCTGATGATGATTCTTCCCAAGCATTATTGGCAGGGCCGCGACTTCACCGCGCCCGTAATCGAGCCGCCGCTCTCGAGCGGACCCTATGAAGTATCGGCCTACGACTTCGGACGGTCCTACACGCTCTCGCGCGTCAAGGGTTATTGGGGCAAAGACCTCCCGGTCAACCGCGGGCAATTCAACTATGACACGATGATCACCGATTACTATCGGGACTCGGTTGCCGATTTCGAAGCCTTCAAAGCCGGCTATACCGATGTGAGGCTCGAGATCGATCCTTGTAGATGGCGCGCCGGATACACGTGGCCCGCCGTCAAGCACAATCAAGTGGTGAGGTCGTTCCTCAACTCACGCGATTCGCCGCTCTATCAAGGATTTTTCTTTAATATGCGCCGGCCGGAGTTTCAGGACCCCGCCCTGCGCGAAGGCTTGAGCTTTGCGTTCGACTTCACCTGGCTGAATAAGAATCTCTTGTGCGAGCAGTTCGTGCCTGCGCACAGCCTGTTCGGCAATCATGAGCTCGCAGCGAAGGGGCTGCCGACGCCCGAAGAGATTGCACTTCTCGAGCCGTATCGCTCCAAGATTCCGCCGCGAGTCTTCACCCAGGCATATCAACCGCCTCTGACAGACGGCACCCAGGAGAGCCTGCGCAACAACTTGCAGACCGGCGCGCAGATTTTGCAGAAGGCCGGTTACGTCGTGAAAGACGGCAAGCTGATCTCACCGATTACTCACAAGCCGATCGAATTTGAGATTCTCCTGTGGGATCCGGCGCTGCAGCGCCCGGCGATGAATTGGGCCGATAATTTGAAGCTGCTTGGCGTTACCGCGACGCTCAAGACCGTCGATTTCCCGGGTTACACGGCACGCACGCGCAATTTCGATTTTCAGGCGATTATCGGGCTTATTCCGTTTCTTCCTACGCCCGGCCAAGAGCTACGCAACATGTTCAGCTCATCGTCCGCAAGTGTGCCCGGCAGCTTCAATTGGGCCGGCATTAAAGATCCGGTCGTGGATGCGCTGGTGGAAAAGGTCGTCAGTGCAAAGACGTATCCAGAGCTCCTGACTGCCGCCCATGCGCTCGATCGCGTGGTCATGTGGAACTATTACACGGTGCCGAATTTCACAGGCCGCGGCGTCTTCAACCTTGCCTATTGGGATCGCCTCGGGCGGCCGGAGAAGCAGCCGAATTTCGGCTTAACCTATTACAACACCTGGTGGGTCGATCCGCAGAAGGATGCGGCCCTGCATGCCTCGCGCGGCACAACGAACTAATCATAAGGCGGGGAGCGACCAATGGCAGGTTCACCGTGGCGAAACCTATTGGTGTTGGGAGCGTTTCTCCTTGCTGTCGCATCGATCTCGCAGCAATCGCTCGCGGCTGACGCCGCAAAGCCCGCGCAGGCCGCCCCAGCCAAGCAAACTCTGCACACCAGCTATGCCATATCGCTCTACGGCGAGCCGAAATATCCGGCCGACTTCAAGCATTTCGATTACGTCAATCCAAATGCGCCTAAGGGCGGGACGATGCGCCAAGTCGGCATCGGCTCCTATGACAGCTTCAACCCATTCGCTCTGCGCGGCACGGCAGCAATCAACATTCTCAACCAAACACTGACCTACGACTCGCTGATGACAATCGGCTTTGACGAGCGTGGGACTCAGTATGGTCTCTTGGCCGAATCCGTCACCTATCCCGACGACTATTCGTGGATCGAATATAAGTTGCGCCCGAACGCGAAGTGGCACGATGGCGTCCCGATTACGGTGGATGACGTCGTTTTCACCTTCGACACGATGAGCAAGCACGCTTCGCCGCTTTACCGCGCCGTGTTTCAAGAGATTGCAAAGGTTGAGGCTGTCGGCCCGCGGACCGTGCGTATCACGTTTAAGGTTGCCGGCAACCGGCGCAATCTCGTGATTGCGGGTCCGGTCGCGATCATTCCCAAGCACTATTGGCAAGGCAAGGATTTCGAAGCGCCGGTGATCACGCCGCCATTGACGAGCGGGCCCTATGAGGTCAGCTCCTTTGAGCTTGGCCGCACATTCACCTTCAAGCGCGTGCCGAACTATTGGGGCAAGGATTTGGCCGTCAATGTCGGCCGCTTCAACTACGATCAGATGGTCACGGACTACTATCGCGATACCACAGTCACCTTCGAGGCGTTCAAGGCGGGCGCCTATGATCTGCGCCTTGAGTCTTCGCCCAAGGATTGGTCGGTCGGTTACGTCTTTCCGGCGTTCAAGCACGGCCAAGTTTTGAAGGACGCGATCAAGACCAGCCAAGGCTTCCTCTACACGGGCTTCTTCTACAACATGCGCCGCCCGCCGTTTCAGGATCCTGTGTTGCGCGAGGCGCTGGCCTATGCGTTCGATTTCAAGTGGATGAACAAGAATCTGTTCTATGACTTCTTCGTTCGTACACGGAGCTATTTCGGCAACGACGAGCTTGCTGCGACCGGCACGCCATCTCCAGCCGAGCTGAAGCTCTTGGAACCCTATCGCAGTCAGGTTCCGCCGCGCGTCTTTACGACTGAGTACAATCCGCCGGACACCGACGGATCTGATGCCGGCCTCCGCAATAACTTACGCATTGCCATGCAAATGCTGACGAAGGCCGGCTATGTGCAGCAGGGCGGCCAGCTTATCTCGCCGATCACCCACAAGCCCGTCGCGTTCGAGATTCTTATGGCCGATCCCGCGCTTCAGCTGGTTTGCGGTCACTGGGCCGACAATTTGAAGCTCCTCGGTATCACGGTGACCCTGCGCTCGATCGATTTGCCGCGTTACATCAAGTTGACGCAGGATTTCGACTACGACGTTATCGATGGCGTTGCCGGCACGCTCAGCGATTCTCCCGGCCGCGAGCAGCGCAACTATTTTGGCTCGAAGGCGGCCGACACCAAAGGGAGCCTCAACTATGCCGGCGTCAAAGACCCCGTCGTCGACATGCTGCTGGATAAGCTGGCGACGGCCCAGACCAAAGAGGATCTGCTCACCGCGGTTCACGCGCTAGACCGCGTGCTGACATGGAACTTCTATTCGGTGCCGCACTATGCCAGCGGCTCGATCAAGATCGCTTATTGGGACCGGTTCGGAAAACCGAAGATTCAGCAATCCTTCGGCGTTGGATATAACGACACCTGGTGGATTGATCCACAGAAAGACAAGGCGCTCCGCGCCGCCGGTGGAGTGGCAAACTGATGCTACTCCTCGCCATCGACTAAAGGCTGAACAAGAAATGGCCGCGTATATTGCACGCCGCATTCTTCTGATCATCCCGACCCTCCTCGGGATTCTTACTCTCAACTTCATCATTATTCAGTTCGCGCCGGGCGGACCCGTCGAGCGCGCGATCGCTCAAATGAGCGGTATGGGCAACGAAGCGACAATGCGCGTCTCGGGCTCGGATGCGACTTCGCAAGATGCAGCTACAAGC
>JBAQHC010000331.1:0-3407 GCA_049288095.1 Alphaproteobacteria bacterium
CGAACAGCACATCCGGCACGCTGAAGGAATCGCCCGCTTTGATCGTCGACAGCTCTTCGCGGATCGGATCCGTGAGCCAGGGCAAAAGCTCGACGCGGCCATTCACCGCCTCATGCACTTTGAGCGCCGTGTCCGGAATGAAGGGGCACGCCGCATGCGCGAAGAAGTGGATGAGGTTTATGCCGAGCCGGACAGCCTGCGCCGCCTTATCTTTGTCGGTCTTGATCACCGTCCAAGGCGCCGCTTCGGTGAGATACTCGTTGCCGAGCACCCACAGCGCACGCAACTCGGCCGCGGCCTTGCGAAACTCCATCGCCTCCAGATAGTCCGTGTACTGCTTGAAACGGCTGTCGAGATCGGCAAAGAGCTTTTCTTCGAGCGGTCCGGGTTCGCCGCCTTGAGGCACAGTCTCGCCGAACCGCGCCTTGGCGAAGCGCAAGATGCGGTTGACGAAATTGCCGAACACATCGGCCAAATCCTTGTTCACGACTGACTGGAAATGCTGCCAGGTGAAATTCGAATCCGAGCCCTCGGGCGCATTCGACATGAGATACCAACGCCAATAATCGGCCGGCAAAATCTCGAGCGCTTGGTCCATGAAGATGCCGCGCTTCTGCGAGGTCGAGAATTTGTCGCCGTAATAATTGAGCCAGTTGACGCCCTTGATGTAGTCGGCAAGCTTCCAAGGCTCGCCCGAACCTAAAATCGTCACCGGAAACCCGACCGTGTGGAAGGGCACATTGTCTTTGCCCATGAACTCGATGTAGCGCACATCCTTGGCGCCCTTGTCCTCGCGCCACCAGCTTTCCCAATCGCCGCCGGTCGCCTTCGCCCATTCCCAGGTTGCGGAGATATAGCCGATCGGCGCATCGAACCAGACGTAGAACACCTTGCCCTGAAAGTCCGTCCACCGATTATCGTGCGGGACAGGCACGCCCCAATAAAGGTCACGCGTGATGCCGCGGTCCCTCAAGCCCTCATCGAGCCATTTGTTGGCGATGGAGGTGACGAGATGCGGCCAGTCCTTCTTTTCGCCGATCCACGCGCGCAAGCGATCAACCAATTGCGATTGACGCAGGAACAAATGCTTTGAATCGCGCACTTCAAGATTGGTCGAGCCGGAAACGGCGGAGCGCGGATTGATGAGATCGGTCGGATCGAGCACGCGCGTGCAGTTTTCGCATTGATCGCCGCGCGCATTCTCATAGCCGCAATGCGGGCACGTGCCGACGACATAGCGATCCGGCAGGAAGCGCTTGTCGTCGACCGAGTAGATCTGCTTCGTCACGCGCTCTTCGATCAGCCCATTGTCATCGAGCCTGTCGGCGAAATGCTGCGTAAGAATGTGGTTCTCTTTCGCCGAGGTGCGGCCGAAATAATTCCACGACAGGCCGAAGCCTACGCCGAGGCGTTTCTGAGTCTCGTGCCATTCAGCCGAGAACTCTTCCACGGGCTTGCCCGCAGCGGCCGCTGCAAGCTCGGTGGGCGTGCCGTGCTCATCGGTTGCGCAAATGTAGAGCACCTCATGGCCCCGCGCGCGCGCGAACCGCGCATAAACGTCCGCCGGCAGCATCGAGCCGACAAGATTGCCGAGATGCTTGACGCCGTTGACGTAAGGCAATGCGCTCGTGATCAAAATGCGGGCCATGGTGGTCCTTCGTTCGCGGTCCTCATGCTTCGACAAGCTCAGCATGAGGGATATCTGTTTTCGTCCTCATCCTGAGCCTGTCGAAGGATGAGCACACAAGTCCAAGAATCAAAAAAGCCGCCTTGTGGGCGGCCGTTACTCGAATGCTCAAGCAAGCATGATGGGCCGGCCGCCCGTTAGGGTGTCCTCCGCATCATCATGCTGTGAGCCGCTTTCGTCATGGCCGGAGATATAAGACGCAACTGGTTAAGGGTCAACTCGCGGGCGCGGTTTTTCTGACGAACTGCTCGGTCTCTCCCACCTCGTCCACCTCCAGCTCCAGCTTGCGCACGGCTTTCGGCATCCCAGCCATTTCGCCAGCGTAATCGATGACGGTCTTGGTGTTATCGCCGATCGTCAGCGTGAGCCGGACGGTCGGCAGGTCGGTGACATTGCCGCGATACTCGTCCTTAAGCTCGAAGAAATGCGCGGCTTTGAAATCGGCGACGAGCCTCCGGACCGCCGCGGGATCGACGCGATAATCGCGATGCCCCATCACCGCGACAAACCTATCGCCATCGAACGTCGCAGAACCATCCGTGTGCAGAGTGACGGTATAAGCCGGGCAAGCGCCGAAACACACTGTGCGCCGAAGCGTCACCGACGCATCCTCGCTCGGCGGATCATCAACCGTCGAGGCGCATCCGGCAAGCGCAACCCCAGCTAACAAAATCGCATTCAGCTTGAGCTTCATCGGCGCGCCTCCCGCGCGTCTCATTCGACCGGCTTTTTCGATTCATCGATCGCGGCCTTCAAGAGCTCGGTCAATCGCCCCTTGTTGGCGAAATCCCATGTCCCGCCGAATTCGATATCATCGACCCGCCAGCCTTTGCCGGTCATCACGACATCTGCCGTATCTTGCCATTTGGTCGGCTTGGCCGATTTGTCGTCATAGACGAGATCGACCACGCATTGCTGGGCCTTGGCATCGCCCTCGCACTTGCCGACTTCATAGCCGGTTGCGCCTTCGAACAGCGAAGAGAAAGGATCGCCCTCGATCAGCGGCGGCGATTCGCCGTTGGTTGCTTTGGCATAAGCCGTCTCGGCGGCATCGGCATCGGCCAAGAGCTTGTTCAAGGCCGGTGAGATGAAGGGGCTGAGCGTCGCACGGGCATCCTCATCCGGCACCCCGCCACCCGCGGGCAAAGCCCGATAAGCCGCGTAGAAGCCTTCCACCGTACGGTCCGGCGCGGCATTTGCGGCGCTGGCGGCCGAACCTTCTTTGGTCTTGCCACCGGAGGCGGGCTCCGCCCCGCACGAGCCCAAGCCCAACGCCAGGACCGCAATAATTGAGAGCAAGGCGCGCACATTTCCCTCCCCTTATGGCGTTTTGCCGCCAATCAGACTAGCACGGGGAGCCGGGCTGGAACGAGAAGGAGCGCCGGATGAGCGATAGCCCCCCAGGCGCCAAGCACAAGGCGGAAAGCGTCTCGGCCTTCGTGCAGAATGCCATCCTCGTCGGCGTACTCACCGCCACGCCGCTCGTCGTCACCTGGTTCATCCTTCAGTTTCTGTTCGAGCTTGTGGCGTCTGCCGGCCGGCCGCTGATCATCGCGCTCGTTGAACAGTTGAGCGACACCAATCCACCGCTCGCAAAGCTTCTGGCACGGCCCTCGATCGAAGATGCGCTCGGCGTCTTCATCGTTATCTTGGGATTGTTCCTGCTCGGGGTGGTTTCACGCCAAGTGATCGGCGACAGGATTTTGCAGCTGATCAACAG
>JBAQHC010000332.1:0-3714 GCA_049288095.1 Alphaproteobacteria bacterium
GCCGAGCCCCCTCTCAGTTGTTGCCTCGGGGTTTGCATCAATACAACAGTTTGAAGAGAACATGGAGCATGTATTCGGCACGCGTTCTGCCGAGCAAACTGAACTTGTGCTCGACTTTTCACATGCGACATTTCTAGACCTTCCGACTCTGCAATATGCGATTGCGCTAACGTTGGCCCGATTGCGGAAGGGCTTAATCACAAAGTTTCGTGTTCCGGCCGGCCATGACGGAGCGGCGGCGCGAGACTTCCTTCGGCGGTGGGAGTTTCCGAAGGCTCTTCGTGTCGCCACGGGCATTAAGTTCTCCAGTTTTGTTGCTCAAGAGGATCTGCGATATTTCAGGCACTTTGGAGGAGATAGCGGCAAGAGACGATACATTTCGTCGATTGCGAGAGTGGAGAGCAGAGATACGGCACGTGCTTCACAAGCCGAGGCTGACACGTTACTAGAGCCTTCATCAGAAAGTTCGGGTCTGTATGTCGCCAGTCGAATTGTCTACGAAGCAATGACGAATGCCGTTCGGCATCCTGGCGCTTCGGTGATCCAAACAAGCTCCCTTCTGCGAAATTATGCTGCAGGCGGTCCAAATTTCTTCCCGTTCACGTCCTGGAAGCTGGATGAGTATGGTGAAAAGGGCCGCGTCTCAGATGAAGCATCAGACAAATGGAGTGTTGAGCCAGTACTATCGGTATTGAATAGACATTTGGAACGGAAGGTCGGGAGTGGAGCCGAGTCCCCCCACGCTGAGCATTTTAGTGTGGTATTTTGGGATGACGGTAAGTCAATGACCGAGACTCTGAGGGCGGCACTTGCTGCAGGGGAGCCGATCCGCGAAGCGGATTATCCTGCTAACTTTGATACCGACTACCGGGTGCGGTGGATCGATGAAGATGGAAACGAAATTGAACGCGTTGTCCACTCGGCACGTACACCTGATTTGAATTCTGCTGACTATGAGCTCTTACTCGCTACGTTATTCCCCGGTGTTACGTGTGACGTAAAAGGCGTTGGTCACAGAGTCCACGCTGAGTTGAGGCGCGCAGAGCCGTCAATGGCCCGTCACGGGATGGGCCTGTTTGCGCTCATTCGCACAGCAGTTGACGAGTTTGATGGCGCTGTCGCTTTCAGAACCGGTTCATTCTTTATGAATGTCAAAAGGGCTCTTCGTAACGATCCAACAGCGCATTACCGTGTGAAAATACAAGCCCGAAAGTCTTCCACGCCTCTCTTTTTGGGCAATATGGTGACAGTCAGGCTGCCAATCCGAAAATGATGCAAAAGAATGCGACAATGCGTTGTACTTCCGGTGCGCGTTGGCCATAAGACGGCAGAACCGGTCAGCTTAGAGTTTCGGCGATTTTACCTGGAAGTTGCGAAGCAGTTCGCAGCGGACGTAGTTGATTTTACGACCGACGTAATTCAGACAATTCCGGTGCCGGCAGATATTGGAGGTACGCAGTCACTGGTCGTTATGCGTGATAGGCTCGCGACCAAGAGGCCGGAGTTTGTAATCATCGATCTGGCGAATTCGATGAGATCAATTCTTCCATCGTATGCGGTTCTCACCGCAATCGTGGAAACGCTGCGGAATGCCGAACAAGCGAATGCTCCGTTTCAGCCGCATTACATCTTCCTTCTTGTGTCTCAATTATGGGATGCAGACCCTGCTGCCGAAGCGGTTAAGGCACTCGTTGATGACGGTCGAGCATCACTGATCGCAGACGACGGAACGCTGTTAGGTGCGGCCCCTGCCGACGGCTATTTCGACGCCGAAGATTTCATGGCGGCGCTCAGGTCGGCGCGGATTCCGCCGCTTCAGCTGCTAAGACAAAAGTTGGTGCGTCAGCACGGACATTTTAAGCGACACAGGGAAGGTCTGCCGGATCGGTGTGTCCAATATTTTTATGACGGCCAATACTGCACAAATGAGCTTACGCAGTTGATTGTGGACTATCTCTCACGTTCTCGAGGCGGAAGCAAAGAGCGGGACATACTTGTGCATGCACCAGAGTCGCGGTGGTTGCGCGGAGCGGCTGAGGCCGTTGGAAACAAGCTCGGATTACCGGTCCGTCAGGTAAATCTTGACGAAGATGGCATGGGAATAGGCGGAGATGTTTCTGACGCGCCGCTCGTCCTTGTTCCAATGTGCGATACCGGGCAGACGTGTCGGAAATTGATCCAAGCGTTAACTGCGTTGAATCCTAAATGCGCCCCAAGTGTGTTGGCGGTATTGAGCACCGTTGGGATAGATGAAGAGGATTCAAAGCGTGTCGTTGAAGTATCGGGAGCAACCTACGAGGTCGGCTTTCTTCTCAAGGTTGATCAACCACACGTTGATAGCACTGCTTGCCGACAATGCCGAATTGGATTGCCTCAGTCCAATCTCGACTACATGGCGGCCAACGAGTGCGAGGTTCCAACCTTCGCGATGTGGAGCATGATTCTTGAGGTCGGCTTGCGGGCTGAAGCGGACGTACCGCCCAATCAAGTGCGGCCTTCATTAGGTCTCGTACCGCATTTTCCGTCCTTAGTTGCTAAGAACGGCCCATACTTAGCAGCGAAGCTTCATTCTGAATTGAACAAGATGAAAGGGAAACTTCCAAGGTACCCGATCGTTGTAAGCCCTGATGAAGAGGGTGCACGGGCATTTGCTGATGCCCTGACAACTGTCTTTCGTTACACGATTGTGAGAGTTCCTCGCCCCATTCTCTCCACTTGGAATGGTGAGGTTACTGAAACAGTTGGAGCGTCCGAATGGTTCATACAGCTCAGTTCCTTGCAAGGCCGGAACGATCGTTCCGAGGTCATTGTACTTGACGAGTTCAATGCCAGCGGTACGACGCGCGTAGCGCTTAAGAGGTTGGTGAATTCCTTTGGTTTGAGCGTTCGCTGTTACGTATCGCTTTTTGACTTTAATCCAGAACTTGCAGCAGCAATGGACGCGAGAGTGTATTCGCTGTACTCGCTCAACTGGCTTGAGGGGGAGAGCTCGGCATTAGATCGTGCGCTCGGAAGCCGACAATGACGACGGCCAGTTTGAAATTGGAGTGCCGTGTACTTATTGATTTGCTTGGGACGGAGTGGTCAGACCTTCGTCGCGAAGGTCGTCCATTCTGGCCCCATGAGGTGAAGTCGCTGCGGCAGCTTATGCTTGATGACTTCGTGACAAAAACTCTCCAACTGCCAGACAGTGACCGGGACTCGCTTTGGGCAGAGCTCGGCGTCAATGCCGTGCTGGGCGAGAAGGCGAGGCATTTGATTGGAAAGACAAGGCAAAACGCATCTGGTTCGACATCTCCCCAGCGATCGCGACGAATGAGCAACTTGTTGCAGGGCGTTCGTCCGGTTGCTCAAAATAAGAAAACGGCGGATTTTCTTATCTTGACGGTTCTGCCAATTGAGCGCGACGCAGTCCTCGCGGCCTTTGGACGTGCTCTTTCACAAAAAGAGGATTTGAGGGATAGAAGGGGTAATAGGTTCTATAAGATACCAATCACATCGAGTCAGTACGAGCATTCATATACGGCCTGGCTGGCGATGGTAGGGCGACCGAAGAATGTGCCATGTGCGGTTTTTGTGAATCTCCTATCAAAGACTTTCGACTTCAAGGCGATTGCGTTGATCGGAATTGCCGGAGGAAATAAGGAAAAAGTCAAACTAGCCGACGTGGTGTCTTCGACGACGGTTCTCGACAATGATGGCGGTGTTGACGGC
>JBAQHC010000333.1:0-3618 GCA_049288095.1 Alphaproteobacteria bacterium
GCCACAGGCCGCCGTGCGTGCGCACCCATTGCCACGAGCCGTCATGGGAACGAATGCGATAATCGATTGAAACCGGTTGCGCGCGCTCTTGCCATAAGCGCTCGAGCGCGAGGCTGACGGCAGGCCAATCCTGCACATGCACTCTTGCCTGAAGCGCTTCGAGCGTTGTGGGCAACGCCCGCTTGATCCCAAGCAATTCGGCGAGGCCTTGCAGAAAACCCAAGACGCCGTTTTCCTGATCCCAAATCCACACGCGTTGCGATTCAACGACTTCTAAGACATAAGAAAGCTGCGCCCGCATCACCTCGATTTGGCGCAACAGATCGTCTTGCCGTTGCCCGCCGAGCTCAATTGCCGCCTCGCGGCGTTTTTCCACGTCGATATTGGAGAGGCTTCCGATGATGCGCGACTCCTGCGCGAGATGTTGAGCCATGCGCGCCGCGCGAAGGTGGAGCCAGTGATATTCGCCATCAATGCCGAGCACGCGGAACTCGACTTCGCCCGCCTCCATCCTGCGCTCTTCAAGATCGGTAAGCAGCGCATCGACCGAAGACTTGTCCTCGGGATGAACACGCGCAAACACGCTTTGCACGTTCGTTTCATCGCCCAAGAGAAAGCCGAGCTTCTCGGCGAAGTCTTCATTCGCTTCGAGGGTGCCGCTCGCAAACGTAAAGCTGAAATAAGCCCCGCGCGCCGCCGCAAGAATTTCGGCACGATCGAACGCGCGCGGGCGCAGCTCCGATGCTGTGAAGATTCGGCTGGCCATTGCCCCTCGCCCCAAATCGGCCGCCGAGCCTAGCGGGGCAAGTTTGGCAACCTGTTAAGAGACTTTGCTTTTGCGCTTCTTGCGCGGGGCGCTCGCGGGCGGCCCTTCGCCCGGCCCCGCAAAGCTCAAGCTTTGAAGCTCGCTTTCGGCGGCCTTGGCAGCAACCGTGCAAACGCGGTCATAAACGGCAATGAGATTGCGCCCCGCTTCGGTCAACGCAGCACCGCCCCGGTCGGCGCCGCCCGCATGCGTCGCGATGACGTCCCGCCCGAGGATCCGCCGCGTCTCGTCGAGCAGCATCCAGGCGCGCCGGTAGGACATATCGAGATCACGCGCGGCGGCGGAGATCGATTGGGTCTTTTCGATCGAACGCAGGAGATCGATCTTGCCCGGGCCGATCGCGCCGGCATCGGGCACGATGATCCTGAGCCACAAACGGGGCGCCTTTGAGTTAATCATGAGGCAAGGATAGCGCCCGGGGCGCGGGAGGTGATAGCCCGCCAAACATGCCGCGGGGGGCCCTGCTGCGACATCATGTTCAGCGCGGTCTTGGGCGCCGAAATCGGGGCGCAACAGCCGGTCACAAGGCGGTTTTCGCTGGTAACCAAGTGGGGCGCGCTCAGATCCATCAACATTTAAAAGTCTTATTTATCAGCGCTTAAAAAAATACCATCTAAACTTTGCACTGAATTTTGTACGAGCTTTCATTGTTAAGATTTGAAACGAAGTGTGGAGGTCTCCGGCTTGAGCTTGTTACTGACGAGTCTCGTGGTCAGAGAAATTGGGCGCCAAGCCTGCGTCCGGCAATTGCCCTGACAGCGCTCAGACCCAGTTGAGCCTCGTGCTGATGCATCCGTACCGGATCTGCACTCATGCCAACATCACCGGATCATATTAGCGCCGCGATCGATCGCATCGCCAACCGGGCCAAGAGGCAACCCAAGCTCGAGGCTCCCAGCGGCGGCGCAAATGTGCTTGCGGTTCTCGGCCGCATCACCGCTGCGAAGGCGCAAGGCAGACGCCCGCCGCGGAGCGCGCGACATCAAGCAGCGCCGCCCAAACCTTCATTCACATTCGTGACGCAGTTTTCCAAAGGTGCGTGACATGACTCAACTCAATGTGATGATCGTCGACGACTCGATGGTAACCACCGAGCTGATGGCCAAGGCGCTGAACGACCTTGGGCACAAGGTGGTGAGAATGGCAAAGACCGGTGCCGAAGCCATTAGCGCTTATGGTGCTTGCCTTCCTGATGTCGTGACCATGGACGTCACCATGCCGGGCATGAGCGGTGTCGAGGCGGCACAGAAAATCGTGAAGTCATACCCGGACGCCAAGATCATCATGGTCACGTCCCACGCGCAAAAGAGCGTGGTGTTGGATGCCAAGAAAGCAGGCGCCAAAGGCTACATTCTCAAGCCGATCAAGACGGATAAGCTTCAGCACGCGCTCGAAGCCGCGATCGGGAGCCCGGCGGCCGCCGTAAGCAGTTGACCCGCGGGAGCGCTAATTCACCGCGCGGCGTGCGAGGACTGGCGGACAGGGAGGGATTCGAACCCCCGGTGGGCTTGCACCCACGCCGGTTTTCAAGACCGGTGCTTTAAACCACTCAGCCACCTGTCCGCATAAAGAACATCAAGCACTTAGCATGCGAGCTTCAGGTCCGTGGGACAGAAAGCTGGGACAAATGCGTGAACAAACGCAGTAAGTAGCCACATTCTGTCCCAAGCTCAAGTTCTCGCGACGCTCTCAAACCAAATTGCTCGGTGATAGACTTCACGCTCAGGATGCAGGCGGTGCCGCACTTCGCAATTTAGCTCTTTGGCGTTAGAGTTGCTTGGGGGCTCGTTATGTTCAAGGGCATCGGAAGAGTTGTCTCCGTACTGAGCTTGGTAGCCGGCGTGCTATCGCTGGTCGCGCTCACAGAGCAAGGGATGAAGCTCGGCTACGTCGCTCCACTTCGTGCGGCGATCAACTTCTATCTTCATTGGCGTGATTTCTTCCTCGCGCCCGTCGAGCCGTATTTGCAAGGCTTGTTGCAACTGTTGCCTTGGCGGTTGCCGAAGCTCAATCCCGCGTGGCGAGATGTTTCGATCTTGGCAGGAATTATCGCCTTTCCGTTCGCGCTAAGGTCTTTTTTCTTTTTCGAGGGCATATCGGCAAAATTGGGCGGTTTAGCTATCATTGTCATTTGGCTAAGTGCTTCAATCCTGACGGCAATCCATACACCCAACACCCTAAACCCAACGGATTATCTGGTTATCATTTGCATAATAACGTTTGCCGGCATTGCTCTGATTCTCATGGAGATTGGAAGGCGCTGGTCCACCCAGCGAGAGCATCCGGACGTGAAGCAATGGCCATGGCACCGATGGGGCATGACCCCCGCGGGCTTGCGCATACTCTACATTTTGATTGGGGCAGCCGTTTTCGTTGCTTGTAACGCCGGGCTCAGTTACATCGGGTTGGAATGACGGTGCGCCGCGGGATGCAGCGCGGTGACGAGTGTCGGGTCCATCGGCTGGGAGGGTCGGGCCATGGAGCGTCGGGCACCACTACGCTGGGCGATCTCTACGTGAAGAACCGGACATCGGCCGTGACGTGTTCGCGCTGTCAGCACGAGGGCGCCATGTATCCCATCACCATCGGTGTGTGGATGAACATTCTCGGCTCGAATTACACCATTGCGCAGTTGAGCGAGCGTTTGTGCCGTACCAAGTGTAAGCGCAGCGGTTATGTGCGCCTTGATGCAGTGACGCGATAGAGGATCATCATGGCTGAGCTTTGCCCGATCTGTGAAACGCCCCTCGGCTCTGCGGAAAATCCGAACACTACCGGCGGAAAGTACGTCT
>JBAQHC010000334.1:0-13041 GCA_049288095.1 Alphaproteobacteria bacterium
TGAGGGTGGTTCCCAGGCGTCCTGCCAGCTCCTGGAGAAATTGCCACGCAACACGGCCCGAGCGTGCACCGCGAGTCGCCGCCCACTCAATTGCCAGCGGCCGCCACTCGTCTTGTGCGGTCTTAAGGCCGAAATGGCGCACATAAGCGTCGATCATCGAAAGATAAGTTTGCTGATCGCAGGCATGAAAACCGATCCACAAGCCAAAGCGATCCGACAGGGAGACCTTCTCTTCAACCGACTCGGAGGGATTGATTGCTGTCGAGCGTTCATTCTCCATCATGTCGCGCGGCATTAAGTGCCGGCGATTCGAGGTTGCATAAAGGATCGCGTTTGGTGGCCGCCCTTCGATGCCACCTTCGAGCGCTGCCTTGAGCGACTTGTAACTCGCATCGCCTGCATCGAACGAAAGGTCATCGCAGAACACGATCACGCGGCGCTCACTTGTGCGGATGAGCGCCATCAAAGCCGGAAGACTTTCGATGTCCTCGCGGTGTATCTCGACGAGCGCGACGCGCGCGCCAGGCTTGAGCTCGCTATTGATCGCAGCGTGTGCCGCTTTGACGAGCGAGCTCTTGCCCATGCCGCGCGAGCCCCAGAGGAGGGCGTTGTTCGCCGGCAACCCCTTGGCGAAGCGCTGCGTGTTCTCAATAAGGGTGTCGCGCGCGCGGTCGATGCCCTGAAGCAGGGCGATTGGAATTGCGGCAACGACGGGCACCGGGTCGAGCCGGCCGCTCGCGTGCCAGAGAAAAGCGTCGGCCTTGCCAAGATCAGCCGTGGGGGCGGAGGGCCCAGCAAGCCTCTCCAGGGCCACGGCTATGCGGCTCAGCAATTCGGGCAGGTCGTCAGGGGCTTTGGGCTTGCTCACGGGGCTCCTGCAGGCTGTTTCGCTGACGGCCGCGAAGGCCTTGTTTCCGCGGCTAAATCCGGCCTAGCACATTGGTTTGCAAAGGGGCAATCGGCAGCTATAGTCCCGCACCTTTGAACACACGCGGCTTTTTCGAGCCGCCCAAACGATTTGCGGGGCCTTGAATGCTGATAACGCCAGCCTTTGCACAAGCTGCCGGGGGCGGCAATTCCAGCCAGTTCCTCATTCAGCTCGCGCCATTCGCCGCGATCATCGCGATTTTCTACTTCCTCATTATCCGGCCGCAGCAGCAGCGCATGAAGCAGCACAAGGAAATGGTCGCCTCGGTGAAGAAGAACGACACGGTAGTCACGTCCGGCGGCATTGTCGGCAAGGTGACGCGGGTGATCGAGGAGGAAGGCAAGGAAGCCGAGGTCGAGGTTCAAATCGCCGAGAACACACGTGTTCGTGTGGTGCGCTCAACGCTGTCGGATGTTCGCCGTGCTAAAGAGGTGAGCGACGACAAGGCGGCGCCGGCGAAGGCGTCGTGAAGCGGCAGATCATATCTAAGATGCTAACTTAAGAATCCAGATCAAAGGTCTGGCTATGCTTCATATCTCGCGTTGGAAGACGGCCCTTTATCTCGGCATTGTTCTGCTGAGTTTCCTCTATGCGTTGCCGAATGCGCTGCCGCCAGCCATGCGCGCGCATATCCCTGTGTTCAATCAGGCGGCCAATCTGGGGCTCGACCTTCAGGGCGGCTCGCATCTCGAATTCATGGTGGCGCTCGATGAGGTGTATCAACAGCGCCTCCAATCGGTGGAAGCGGGGCTGCGCGAAGCCTTCATAAAGGCTCATGTCGGTTATACCGGGCTTCACACGGCGGCGCCGGCAACAAGCGGGACCAACCAATTCGCAGGCGCTGTCACCGTTACGATTCGTGACCCCGCGCAGTTCGACCAGGCGCTTAAGATCGCGCGTGATCAAGCCCAGTCGGTCGACACCGGAACCATCGGTCTCGGCGGCAAGCCGGACATCAGCGTGACACCGGTAGGCAATACCGGACTCCGCGTCGAGCTTACCGACGAGTCGAAAATATCGTTGCGCAATCAGACGCTCAGCCAATCGATCGAGGTTGTCCGCCGCCGCATCGATGAGACCGGCACCAAAGAGCCGATCATTCAACGCCAGGGTTCGGACCGCATCATTGTCGAAGTTCCGGGCGTGTCGGATCCCGGCGAGATCAAACGGCTGATGGCGCAAACCGCGCGCCTCACTTTTCAGAGAGTCGACGATTCGGTCAGCCTCACCGAGGCGCAGGCGGGACATATTCCGCCGCAGGATCAAGTGCTGCCCTATCTTAAGCCCCAGGGGAATCGCACCGCCGAAGTGGTCGAGAAACGCGCCGTGATGACGGGGCAAGACTTACGTTCCGCGCGCACATCGACTGATCAGATGGGCCTTCCCGCCGTTGCGTTCACGCTCAATCCACGTGGTGCAAAAGTCTTCGGCGATTATACCAGCGAGAATATCGGCAAACGTTTCGCGATCATTCTCGACAACAAGGTGATCTCGGCGCCCTACATCCGCTCGGCTATTCTCGGGGGCTCGGGAGAAATCTCCGGCGGCTTCGCTTCGATGGACGAAGCAAACGAGCTGAAAATCCTGCTCAATGCCGGCGCGCTGCCTGCTTCACTCAAGGTGGTCAACGAGCGCACCGTCGGCGCCGAGCTTGGCGCCGATTCAATCAGAGCCGGCATCAAAGCTGCGATCATCGGTTCGGTCGCGGTCATCGTCTTCATGTTTTTGGCCTACGGCTTGTTTGGCGCCTTCGCCAACTTCGCGCTGGTTGCCAACGTCATCATCATGCTCGGCGCGATTACGCTGTTTCGGGCAACGCTCACACTGCCGGGTATCGCTGGTATCGTGCTGACGATCGGCATGGCGGTTGATTCCAACGTGCTCATCTATGAGCGCATCAAGGAAGAGCTGCGCTCCGGCAAGAGCATGATTGCTTCGCTCGACACGGGTTTCTCGCGCGCGCTCGGCACAATCCTCGATGCGAATATCACAACTTGTATTGCCGCGCTGATCCTCTACTTCCTTGGTGCAGGCCCAGTGCGTGGCTTTGCCGTCGCGCATGCCATCGGCACGCTCACGACGATCTTTACGGCGTTCACGCTGACGCGCTTGATGATCGCGGCGTGGTTCCGCTTAACGAAGCCCAAGCGCATCCCGATCGATCCGCGGCCGCGCGAAGACGGCAAGAAGCCGTTCCGCCTGATCCCGGAATTCAAGCTGCCGTTCGTCAAATGGCACTATATCGGTTTCGCGCTGTCCGGCCTTGCCGTGATCGCCTCGCTTATTCTGCCGGTGCCGGCGGTTAAGGGGCTCAACTTCTCAATTGATTTCGTCGGCGGGACATTGCTTGAGGTGAAGACGCACGGACCAGCCAATCTTGCGAAGTTCCGCCAAGTCGGCGACGGCCTTGGCCTTGGCGCGGTGCAAGTGCAGACATTCGGCGCGCCCGACGATATCTCGATGCGCTTCAAGGCGCAGCCGGGCGGCGATGCGGCTCAGCAAGTCGCTGCCAACAAAATCAAGGCCGCGCTCAATCAGAATTTCGGCAGCCAAATCGCGAGCACTTCGATCCAGGTTGTGGGCCCAACGGTGGGCGGCGAGTTGATCAGAGGCAGCTTCATCGCGGTGCTTGTCGGGGTCGGTTTGATGCTGATTTACGTGTGGTTCCGGTTCGAGTGGCAGTTCGGCGTCGGCGCGGTCGTGGGGCTGTTCCACGACATCTTGATCACCGTCGGGCTATTCGCGCTGTTTCAATGGCCGTTCGACATCACGATCATCGCGGCGCTTTTGACGATCGTCGGTTATTCGATGAACGACAAAGTCGTCATCTATGACCGAATTCGCGAGAATCTACGTAAATACAAACGCCTGGAGCTGAAGGAACTCATCGATCAATCGCTCAACGAAACGCTTTCGCGCACCACGATTACCGCGGTGACGACATTGCTCGCTCTCGGCTCGCTCTACATATTCGGTGGCGCAGTCATCAAGACATTCGTGCTCGCGATGATCCTGGGCGTGTTCTTCGGCACTTATTCGTCGCTCTTCATCTCGGCGCCATTCCTCTTATACACGGGCGTCAAGCGCGATTGGTCGCGCGCAACGCCGGTCGGTGCCGGCAAACCGGCGGGCTCGCGCGCGTGAGTTGGCTCGGCCAGCAGGCCACTCCCACCGTCGTGGCCTTCGCGCTTTGGGCGCTTTGGCTCGTCTCGTGGCTTGCTGCCTCAGGCTGGTCGAAGCGCGCGGCCAAGCGCCCCAGCATGGCTCGCCAGGCGCCCGATCGCTTCATCACCGCGCTCGGCGTGCTTCTGCTGTTCGCCAACTACCGGATCTTCAACAATGCCCCCGTCACGCAGCAGCTTTACGCGTTGAGCGGCGCGCCGGCCTGGTCACTAACCGGGCTTGTGGCTCTCGGCATTCTTTTCGCGTGGTGGGCACGCATTCATCTCGGCAGCCTGTGGTCAGGCAATGTCACGCAGAAGGAGGGACACCGGATCATCGAGACCGGCCCTTATGCGATCGTGCGCCACCCGATCTATACCGGGCTGCTTTTGTCTGCCTACGCCTTGGCGGGCTTGCGCGCGGCGCCAGTCGCCTTCGCCGGCGCGGCACTTATCACGCTCGGCTGGTATCTGAAGGCGCGGCTTGAGGAACGGTTTCTCTCGGGAGATCTCGGTCCTGAATACGCGGCCTACCGCGCCCGCGTGCCCATGCTGGTGCCATTCATTGGCGTCTAACTCTTTTACCCTCGCCGCGCTTGCGGGAGAGGGCGGGGTGATCCTTCGAGGCTTGGCCGTCATGGTGAGGTGCGCGCGGGCTTGCGCGCCTCGAACCACGGCCAAGCGCCTCAGGATGACGCGGCTCCGTATTGGAGCCGACGTCGCTTGCCAGCCCGGCCCCAGCGCCTCTATACAGCCGGAGCTTCCGGCGCGCCCGGACGGCAACCGGACGCTCCCTTCGTCTATCGGTTAGGACGTCAGATTTTCAACCCCGGCGAGCAGCGCCACTAGCCGCCGATCATGGCGCATTCCGGGCTCCCGGACAGCAGAAACCACGACATATTGCTCCGTACACGTCGCTTCTCGCCGGCCGATGCCGACGACCGCGCTGTGCTTGTGACTGTTCTCTGTACGGAGCAATCGATGCCCAACCCAATCACCAGCCAAAGACGAGAAGCTCGGCGTAATGCCAGCCGCGAAAGCATGCGGCGGCGTCGAGCAACAGAGGAAGGCCGCAAGGCAATCAATGAGGCCACAGGACGCACGTCAATCGGGCGCTTCACCGGCTCCGCAACAGGGCCATCTGCGACATCACCCGCGGCGAGGTCCGAGAGCTCATGGACCAGATCGTGGAGCGGTACGGGCGGGTAGTCCTTGGCCTTCCCGTCATCGAAGCGGACGGACACGGAGCAGGATTCGATTCCACAGATGAACTGGCCCTTTTCCACGCTGAGCAGGATGGACTTGCCGTAGCGCGGATGCGACCTGAGCGTCAGCGTTGCGTGCTGAGGCCCGCCATACGGGAAGCCAAAGTTGACGGTATTCGTGCTGACGTTGCTCGCGAACCTCGTGACGGCACTCGTCATCTTGTCGGTGTCGTCGCTGTACTACCACGGGCTAACCGGGTCGGGCGGAGCCTCCTGCGCTGAGACAGATGTCGTGGCAACAGGCGTGGCCTTGGCCGTCTCCGCGGTGGTGATTGCGGGCGCTGATGACTTGATCGAGCTGCCCGCAAAGTGGCCTATCGCGACGATGACGACCACGGCGGCGAGCGCGATCCCGACCGCCTTGAACGGCTCACTCTTAGCCGGATCGACCTCGATCCATCCCTTGCGGAGGTAGTGGCTGCGGACGATGGCGCCCGCGAAGAACGGGTAGACGAGCCAGGGCAGGATGAAGCAGGAGAGGACCAACTGGAGCAGGGCATGGGACCAGATGCCCTTGACCAGCCAGTACAGGGGCCCAAAGAGCAGGCACCACAGCCACGCTGCGTTCGTGCTCTCCTCGTAGTCATTTGCTGGGTTGCGGAAGCGCATGGATTCACCACTCCTTTGGTGACCTTGCCTCCAATATCGAGCATGAACTCTTTCAGTCTCGTCTACGGGCTGACTTCAGCTGTGGGCGTCGAATGCGAGCAGATTCATGGACTAGTAACAACTGTGACTGCCCGCATATCCACGCCATCTTAATTGCGCAGGAAAAGAATGGGCGCCTTGCGGCGGCGACGGTGCGGAGAATGACTGCAAACGGATACGTGCTGCGCGTGCCGGCAGATCGTCGGACCACGCTTCAGGAGGGCCTCGAGCTCAGCGACCACGTCGGAGAGCCCGTCCCTCGCTTCGACCATCCAAGGGGCTCTCCTATATTGGTGCTCCTGTCGTTCGACGACCACCAGATCACGCACGTTGCCGACGGTCGCAAGGGCAAGAGCGGCGGCACCGGACTGGTTGTGCTCTGGCTCACGGCCGTGGAGGAGCTTCGGTCACCGGTCAGCTTCGCTCACCTTGTCGCGACGGCGCCGAGCAAGGTGAGGAGGCCGCTCCACGCGCGGTTACAATCCGGCGGGCTGCTCGCACCGAAGAGCCTCGGCGCGACCGTGGATGCACTGATCGAGCTGGAACCGAGCATTAGAGAGCGGATCGCGCGCTATTCGGCCCGTCGCATCGACACCATCAGGGCGCTCCCTGAGAGGGCCCGTGAGAACCTCGCCATTCAGAAGGAGCAGCTCAACGTGGCGCTGCGCATGGCGGGGCTCGACCACGAGGCAGTCGCACTCTGGTCACCACCGGAGTCCGGCGAGGTGCACAGCTTCCTGGAGGGCATAAAGGGCCCGGTCGGCGAGCGGACGATGATCATCGGCGACGCTGACATCGTGCCCGGCTTCAAACTGGACGGCAAGGACGCGCGGAACGCGACAAAGACGTTCGTGCGGGGCACGACGAGGCTGAGCGTGACCATCGCGAGTGACCAGCCGTTGGAGCAGCAGACCGGGGCCGATCTCATCTACTTCAACCAGACCTACGGCTCCTTCGTCATGGTCCAGTACAAGACGATGAGGCAGGCCAAGTGGCAGGGAGCTGACACCCACCTCTACCGGCCCAACTCGGACAAGAATCTGCCGGAAGAGATCAAGAGGATGGATGCCCTCAATGCAGTGCTCGGCACGATCTCGCCGTGCGGAACCCTCGCAGGCTACCGACTGAATGCAGACCCATTCTACTTCAAGCTCTGCAAGCGAAGCGACTTTGACCCCGACAACACGGGGCTCTTCGGCGGCATGTACCTCCCGCTCGAGTATTGGAAGGTCCTGGTCAAGGACCCGCGGACCAAGGGCCCACGGGGCGGACGCGCGGTCGGGTTCGAGAACGTCGGTCGAAAGCTCAGCAACTCCGAGTTCGTGCAGCTCGTTGCGTCTGGCTACATCGGTTCGCGGGTCTATCAGACGAGCTTCATCAATGCGCTCATCGAGCAGGTCCTCAAGGAGGGCAAAGCCATCACGCTTGCCGTCCGCGATGTCGTCGAGCTGGAGGGAGATACTCCGCCGGCGTCGGACGACGGCGACGATGATGATGAGGATGGAGACCAAGATATTTAGGCTAGCCTGGCATCACATGACCGGGGGCATGGCTGTCATGGTTTCGCATGCCTCGCACGGAGCGCGGCCTCGGCGTCCGGCTTGAGGTGAATGCGGCCGTTGCTCCACATCAGGTAGGTCATCACGTCGTTGAGGTGCTCGTGCAGCGGGCCCTTCAGGAGGCTCATGACCTTGAGGTAGCCGGGCTTCCCGTTCGGCCTCGACTGAAGGTCGTCGAGGACCAGGCAGATCGCGAGGTATTCGGCGTCCTTGCGGCTCTTGCCCTCGTTCTTCTGGATGATGCCCGCGTTGTAGTCTATGTGCTCGGCGAGCATCTGTCGGTCACGGTCACCGAGCTTGAGAATGTCGAGCAGGCCCATTAGCGGACTCTCCCTGGAGACGGCAGGGTAGCCGGGCAAAATTGAGGGAGGATTTACTGCGGCACTCGACGCGGGCACCGGTCCGGTGTACGACGCGCGGCGCTTTCGGCATGATGGTTTCGGGTCGGGGCTGTGCTTATTCTGTTTTTGGCCCGAGTCGCGGCCTCAGCGAGTTAGCCTAAGGCCTTGATCCGATTGCCCTTGCTCCCTTCGTCTATCGGTTAGGACGTCAGATTTTCAATCTGAAAAGAGGGGTTCGACTCCCCTAGGGAGCGCCATATTCTAGACACCGCAAGAACCTTGCCGGAGGTCCCACCTGGCGCAGGTGTTGCCGACGCCGCCTGTTTTGTAGAAGTAGTCGTAGAGGCCGACATCTAGGGAGGCTTGATGGGCTCACCGCTTGTGCTTCAGCGCGACCTTTAAAGAAGAGTCATATGTGAGCGCATAGGGACTACGCGGCGTATTTGAGTCCGATGGAGCACTCGTCTTGCGGACCTTTAGGTTTGCATTGAGATCGTAGGGGCTGGGGTTCCTTGTCGCATCTTTCTTCGCCATCGCTAGGTCCTTACTCGCTCGGGTCGAGATAGAAGTTCCAAAATGCATTCGTCAGCATTGCGTCCGCCGTGACGACTCTGAAAATGCACCCCGAAATTTCCTCTCGCAGGTTAATCGACACAGGCGTTTCTTCAATAGTGAAGTTCAACGTTCTTGTGATGATTCTCCGAACGAGTCTAGCGCAGTCATTCACAGTACGCACGACAAGAACACCGTTTGCGACGCCCGTTGCAAGGTTAACTTGCACGCCAAGCGGATGCGTTTCCTTCAGCGTTCTCGCGCGGCCATCATAGTGCCTCTGAATTGTGCTCTGCAGCTTAGCGAGGCCATCAGCCAGCGTCATTAACGAAGGGTCACTTGCCCACTCGCGAACTTGTGCGTCTGTCCATGCGGCTCCCGGATCAAAGATTTGAAGCTGTTCGAGCACGAGCGATTCCTCAGTCCCGGCGATGCCTACGCTCCGAAGCTCGGCCAGAAGCTCCTTCGCGAAGTTCGCGTGAACTTCGGGCACGAAGGCGATCACTGGCTTGCCTTGGGCCAACGTTGACGCCAGCTCGGAGTCCTTGCCCAGCGTGTCAGCTTCCTGAGCAAGATAGATCGTGCACGCTGCTCTCCGTAGCATGAGCGCTTCGGAAAGACCTTTGTCGACGCGCTCCCCGCAATACGCCTGAGTGGGATCAAACCACCGCAGTTTGAGAGTCGACAACTAGGGATGGGAGAAAATTTGGTTCGCAAGTCGATTGACTGCGACGTATTCGTGCCTTTGTCGCATTGAAGTTGCGACGTAAACGTCCAGATGGTCGGATGCCAAATACGCCTCTTGGTTGACCTTGCCCGTTTCGACAAGTGCTTTCCGCTTCTGCTCTTCCGCCAGCGCAGCCGCGTCCGCCGGATTCGCTTTCAGCTTGTCCCTGAGCTGTCGCTCAATTAGGTAGCCTAGGTAGTAAGTTTGGTCAGGAGCAATTGGTTCGATTGGACGAATCGGATCGTGGCGAGCCTGAAAGCGGGCCAGATCCAGCGGCTTGTTTTGCTCTAGCTTCTCTCCCAGCAAATCGTCGTCGGCCGAGAGCGCCTTGAACGCGAACTTGATGTTGCCGTACATCAGCAGCCCAAGTTCGCGAAAGCGGTCCACTCCAGCACTGAGTTGGTCAAACGTCTTAATTGCTGCCCCGATTTCGTATTGCACCTTACCACTGACCAAAAATTGGAAAAATGAGTGCGTAATTCTGTCGAAACCGAGAAGGAGTAGCAGTTCGTTGAGTTGACTGTAGCCGAGTCCGCTACCTCTATCCTGCAGAGCAGACACCGCAGCCGCTGGCAAATCGCAATTACGCACGCAGGGCTCGCCGACGAGCTTTTCCAGCGCTTGCTTCAAATCGTCTAATGAGGGTGCGACTTCGGTCATCGATCAAAGAATGCACAACGCATTTTGCAACTCTGTATCTCTATGGCGTTGTAAGCACAGCCTATGCGAAGGTCATGCCCGCTTCGAGATTTCCACAGCTAAACGATAGGTTAGCACTTCTGCGGAATGACGAGTCCGTTTTGCCCCTATCGGGTTCGACTCCCCTAGGGAGCGCCATTTTCCCGGTAGGGATTGAGGGCGTGCGAACGCATCTTTCCCTACTCACGAACAAATTCTGCCGGTGGTTCGCAAAGGTGTATTCACACAAGAGGTCGCTATCTGGAGCCGTTAGCGAATGTCGTTTGGGGGAGGAGGCTCGAATTGAGGTGCTTAGCGAGCCGCGCGCTGACCAGCTTGGCGGCAGGATCGGTTTTGCTGCTGGTCTTGCTGCGGCCGGCGTTGGCGGGTCCGCCTTATGTGACGGACGATCCGGCGCCGACCGACTACAAGCATTTCGAGATTTTTCTCTATACGAGCGGGACGCACACACGTGACGAGACGAGCACGGAGAGCGGCATCGAATTGAACTATGGTGCGGCGCCCGATCTCCAGCTCGCGGTGACCTTACCCGTCGTTTATGAGAGCCCGCGTGACGAGGAGACCGCAGCCGGCGTCGGCAACATTGAGCTATCCTTCAAGTACCGGTTTCTGCATAGCTCAGAGATCGGCTGGGACGTCGCTGTCTATCCCCAAATCACGCTGCCGAGCGGCTCATCGAAAGTGGGCGATCGTCCTGGTTCGATTTTCTTCCCCGTATGGCTGGGGCGGGATTGGGGCAAGTGGTCGACATTCGGCGGCGGCGGCTGCGCGATCAACCGCGGTGGCGGTTCGCAAGATTTCTGCCTTGCAAGCTGGGCGCTTACGCGCCAATTCCTGCCGAATCTGCAGCTGGGGGCCGAGATCGTCCATCAAACCGCCGACACCAAAGACGGCCGGGCGACCACGGGCGTTGGCGCCGGTCTCATATATGACTTGAGCGAGAACTATCATTTGCTGGCTTATGCCGGTCCCGGCGTGCAAAATGCGGCCGAGACCAACCAATATTCCTGGTACGCATCAATTCTTTTCACGTTCTAAGTCGGCGAGGGGGCGTCAACGTGAACAATAATGCCGTGGCCAGCAAAGTGCCGGCCGTCACTCTCGGATTCTGGATCATCAAGATTCTCGCAACCACGCTCGGGGAAACCGGCGGCGATACGGTCACGATGACGTGGCTTGGGGAGACGACATCCGAAGCGAACCCGAACGGCTATCTCATCGGCACCGCGATCTTCGGCGTGCTGCTGGTCATTCTGGTGCTGGTTCAGATCAGGGCCAGCGCATTCAATGCGTGGCTCTATTGGGCGACGATCGTTGCCTCCACCACGGCCGGCACGACCCTCGCCGATTTCGCGGATCGCTCACTGGGCATCGGCTACACCGGCGGATCGGGCGTGTTGCTCGCGTGCGTGCTCGCGTCGCTCGGCATCTGGTATTTGTCGGAACGCACGATCTCGGTGAACACCGTCAACACGCCGAAGGTCGAAGCTCTCTATTGGCTGACTATCACCTTCTCTCAGACGCTCGGCACGGCGCTCGGCGATTGGCTGGCGGACGATGCCGGCGTTGGGTTCCTGGGCGGCGCGCTCGTGTTCGGTGCGGCCCTTGCTGTCCTCGCGGCGCTCTATTTCTGGACGAAGATTTCGCGCGTTTTGTTGTTCTGGGCGGCGTTCATCCTTACGCGGCCGCTCGGCGCGACGGTCGGCGATTTTCTCGATAAGCCGTTTGATGAAGGCGGGCTTAGTCTCAGCCGTCCAATCGCGACGGCCGCCATAGCCATTGCCATGGTCTTGCTCATTCTGGTGATCCCGCAACGCGCCGGCAGCCATCCGGGAAAATCAGAGCAGGCTGTGTGATCGCCGCATAATAACAAGGGCAGGAGACATCCGATGTTGAGGCAATCATTGTTCGCAACGTCAGCGCTGATTTGCGCGCTAGCCTGTGCCGGTGCGCATTCGGCGCCCGCGAGTGATGCGTCTCTTTACACACTGACGAAGAGCATTCCGATTGGCGCGCCGGATCGCTGGGATCTGCTTGACTATGATCAAGCCTCGCACAGGGTCTACATCGCACATGGCGATCGCGTGACCGTGGTTGATGGGCAAAGCGGCGCGCTCATCGGCGACGTGTCTGGATTTACAGGGGGCTCGCACGGCGTCGTCACGGTGCCGGCGCTCAATATCGGCTTCAGCGACGACGGCAAGGCCGGCACGGCTTCATCATTCGATCTTAAAACGCTGAAATTGGCAAAGACGGTCAAGGCCGAGGACGATGCCGATGCAATCGCGTTCGATCCTGCGAGCGGCCATGTCTTCGTCATCGACAGCGACCCCGGCAAGGTGACCGTGGTCGATCCGAAGACGGATAGCGTCCTCGCAACGATCGATGGTGGCGGCAAGCTCGAGATCGGCATGGCCGATGGCGCCGGCAAACTCTACGTCAACGGCGAGGCGAATAAAGAGATCGTTCGCATCGACACCAAAACCAACGCCGTCGACGCGCATTGGCCAATTCCGGCGTGCACGAGCCCGCACGGAATGGCGATCGATGCACAAGCGCGCCGGGTTTTCACGACCTGCGAAAACAATGTGATGCTCGCGGTTGATGCCGACACCGGCAAGGTTGTCGCTTCGCTGCCGATCGGGTCGCGGACCGACGGCGCCGCGTTTGATCCTGTGAGAAAGCGCGTGTTCAGCTCCAATGGCGACGGCACGCTTACAGTTATCCAGGAGAAGACACCGGATACCTACGCGGTGCTCGGAAATGTGAAGACCAGTCTTGGCGCGCGCACCATGACGATCGATCCGAAGACCGGCCGGCTTTATCTCGTCTCCGCCGAAATCACGGTGAATGAATCAGCTGCGCCGACTGATTTCCGCAATCGCTTCAAAGTCACGCCCGGCTCCGCGAAGCTCCTGTTCTGGGACCCTGCTTCGTAAATCGAACAGATTGAACAGAGGTCGCCGCGTCACCATATGCAGGGACGCGCTTGGCCGGCGACGCTCGAAGAGCAAAGCCAAATTGTTAAGGCGCTCGCGGGTAAAGCGAAACGGAAGTTTCGAAATTCACCTGCAGGTTAGAAAAAAATTTAGCGGCTTTAGAAAAACCGCAGAATTGAGCCGTTCTTCGCGTGCGCGGCGCTTGACGGGGGAGTTCTGCTC
>JBAQHC010000335.1:0-9602 GCA_049288095.1 Alphaproteobacteria bacterium
CAAAATCAGCTGGCGAAGGGCTTGGGCATGGATAAGTCGGCCGTCGTCGCCATCATCGACGATTTGGAAGCGCGGGGCCTCGCAAGCCGGGTGCGCGGCACACAAGATCGTCGCAGGCATGCGCTAACACTGACGCCCGAGGGCGAAGCGCTGACCCAGCGCATGTATGGGGTGGTCTCCCAGGTCGGGCTGCCGATGCGCGAGGCGCTTTCCAAGCGTGAATTCGAGCAGCTTTTGTCGCTACTTGACCGCGCCTATGAGGCCCTCTCTCATGACGGGCGTGCTGTTGGAGCGCAAAGCGGCAAGCCCTAACGAGGGCGGCTAAGCCGGCCGGGCCGGCCGTTTTTCGTCCAGGAGTTTTTCGGTGCGATCACAAATTGCCGGCAAAAACAATTGATTAAGAGAATTGGCCCATTATTGAGCGATTAAAGCCGGCGCCGGAAGCGTGCCGACAGTCTCGCGGGACCCCAGGAAGAACGTTCCCGTCTCGCGCGAGCGGATCGGTTCTATGGGCGCGCTTAGCATTTCCAAACCTCAGTCGGACTCCAGGTACGTGCCAGGTCTTATGCCTGCCGCAGAGCCTGCACCGACGCATGAGCCGGCCATGATGGCGCCGCTCGAGCAATTGCTGGTTTCGGGGAGCGACACGCGCCTCATCCTCGATCCCAAGACGCAACTGAACATCTATGGCTGTGCGCCGCATCCTCGCGACGCCGTCATCAGCTTTGCCTCGACGACCGCAAGCTCGATCTCATGGCGCGCCCACGCCGCGGCCCAAGGCGCACGCGCGCGCTTCATCGAAGCGAGCCTGCGCGGCAATGAGCAACAGGTTTTCGACCAAACGCTTGCAGATCTACGCGCGAGGCTCAAGCGCGCCTTTGCCCTTGATGATCCCGAGGTGGAGATCGTGCTCGCCCCCTCCGGCACGGATGCGCAGCTTCTCGCGCTCTTCATCGCGCGGGCCACGCTCGGCGCGCCGTTAACGAGCATCGTTGTTGCGGCAGAGGAAACCGGCAGCGGCACCAGCCACACTGCGCTCGGCCAACATTTCAATTCACAGGCTGCAAATGGCTCGCCCGTCGTCAAGGGCGCGGCCATTGAAGGACTCGCGGATGGCGTTGCTCGTGTCGACATTACGGTTCGGAACCGCGATGGCAGCGCGCGCAGCCTGGACGAGATCGATTCCAACGTTATGACCGCGATCGGCATTGCGCACGCCCACGGCCGCAAGATCGTTCTCTTTGCTATGGATCAATCGAAGTCCGGGCTCGGCGGGCCGAGCAATGATTGTCTGCGGTATATCCGGCAGCACTGGAGCGATAACGTTCAGATCGTTATCGACGCATGCCAGGGCCGGATTTCGCCGCGCGAGATCAACGAGCATTTGGCCGATGGTCGCTTGGTGCTCATGACCGGATCGAAATTCTTCGCCGGCCCGCCTTTCTCGGGCGCGGTATTCGTGCCGTCTGTGCTCGCCGATAAGCTTGAGCATGTGCACGAAGTTCCGGCCGGGCTTTGCGACTATAGTGGCAGCAGCGAATGGCCCGAGCGCTGGGCCGGCATCCGCGCACAGTTGCCGGGCACGATGAATAGAGGCTTGTGGCTGCGCTGGGAAGCGGCGCTCGCCGAGATCGAAGCCTATCATTCCGTGCCGGAAGCATTTCGCACTCTTGCGCTCAACCGCTTTGCCGATGCTATGCCGTCACTGTTCGCGCAATTTCCGTCCTGCCGCCTCGTCGACCTGGGCGTTCGGGGCGTTGAGATCCGAACCATCTATCCGTTTCTCATGGCGAACAAGACCGATATTCTCCCTTATGACAAGACGCGAGAGGTTTACGCCGCGCTCAATCGCGACCTGTCCGCCGAGCTGCCGGGTGATGTGAGCAATAAGGATCGCCAAATTGCATCGACGCTCTGTCATATCGGCCAGCCATTCCTAACACGCGACCAAAGAGGCCGCGAAACCGGCGCCCTGCGCATCAGCGCCGATGCGCGCCTTGTTTCCGAGGCCTGGAAAGCGGGCAGCGAACGCGCGGCCATCGAATACGTCGATAGTGGAATCGATGAAATTCGCGCCGTGTTCGAGAAGATCGAATTCATTCTTAAACACAATAAATCCAAGGATCTCGGCTAATGCGCGCGGAACTGATTTCAGCAACAGCCGACGACAAGACTCCGCCGATACGCCTTGGAGTTGCGCGCCTTACCAAGCTTGCTTATGCGGGCAATGATCTAACGCCCATATGGACGGAATTGCGCGAACGCGTCATGCGCGATCCAACCGACGCGGGCGCGCTTATGGATTTGTCGGTGATTGCGCAGCTCACCGGCAACGCTCCTTTCGGCGAGTTCTGCCAACAACAGGCCCTGGCGGCGCGCAGGCTTTACCGCCTTGCGCAGCCCGGCCCGGCGAAGTTGCGCGTTCTTGCGCTGTGCGCGGCGGTCGATATCGGCGGCAACACGCCGCTTGATTTTCTCATTCAGGATTCCGATGTCGACCTCGCAACGCTTTATGTTGTGCCCGGCGCCGACACGCCCGCGGACGAGCCGTTCTGGGATCATGACATCGCCTTTGTCGCAGTCCCCGACTCCGACAAGACCCGACCGACTTTGGCGGCGATATCGAAAATGCTCGAAGCGTGGCCGCGTCCGATCCTCAATCGGCCCGACCGTGTGCCGCTTCTCGAGCGCGATCGCTTCTTTAAGCTTCTCAACTCCGCCCCAGGCATTGCTATTCCGCCGACGCTGCGCGTCGAGCGCGCACAGCTCACGGCCGTTGCCCAAAGCGGCGCGCTGCCGGACGAGCTCGAGCACGGCGCGTTTCCCTTGATCATTCGCCCGGTCGGCTCGCAGGCAGGCAGGGGCCTTGAAAAGATCGATGACGCCGCTGCGCTTGCCGGCTATCTGGCGCGCCTCGAGGACGAGGCTTTCTTCTTGTCGCCCTTTGTCGATTACAGCGGGACCGACGGTCTTTACCGCAAATACCGCATCGCCTTTATCGATGGCCGTCCATTCCCATGCCACATGGCGGTCGGAGCGGACTGGAGCCTCTGGTATCTCAATGCCGGCATGGAAGCCGATGCTGCCAAGCGCGCCGAAGAAGAGCAGTTCCTGCTGGCCTTCGATCAGGGATTTGGCGCGCGCCATAGCGAGGCACTCGCAGAAATCGCGCACCGCGTCAGGCTCGATTATTTCGGCATCGATTGCGCCGAGACGAAAGACGGAAAGCTGTTGCTGTTTGAGGGCGATATCGCGATGATCGTGCACGATATGGATTCGCCCGAGATCTTCCCGTACAAAGTACCTGCGATGCGTCGCCTGTTTGATGCGTTTATTCAGATGCTGCACGAGCGCGCCAAGCCCACCGAGATTGCCGCTGCATGAACGACAAGGCGAAACGGACCCAAGAGGGCGCAACGCTCGATCCCAAGGATTGGTCCGAAATTCGCGCATCCGGCCATCGCATGCTCGACGACATGTTCGACTATCTCGAGCACATCAGAGAGCGCCCGGTTTGGCAGCCGATCCCCAATGAGGCTCGCACGCGATTTCGCGATCGGCTGCCGCGCAAGGCTTCGCCGCTCGATGATGCCTATGCCGACTTCCAAGAGTTTGTGTTGCCTTACACGGTCGGCAACTGCCATCCCGGATTCATGGGCTGGGTTCATGGCGGCGGCACGGCCGTCGGCATGCTGGGCGAAATGCTTGCGGGCGGCCTTAATGCCAATTTAGGCGGACGTGATCACATGCCGATCGAGGTCGAGCGGCAAGTGACCGAGTGGGTCCGCGAAATGTTCGGCTTTCCTGGAGGGTCGAGCGGTCTCTTCGTCACTGGAACATCGATCGCCAATTTCATCGCGCTGCTGGTTGCGCGCACCAAAGCGCTCGGCACTCGCGTTCGTAAAGCCGGCCTCGGTCCGGATGGCGCCAAATTGCGCGCATACACATCGAGCGCGGCGCATAGCTGCGTTTCGCAAGCCGTGGATCTTGCGGGCCTCGGATTTGACGCCCTGCGCCGCGTGCCGACCGATCACCTTCACCGCATGAGCATTGAAGCTCTGCGCACTGCGATCGCGGCCGATCGCGCGGCAGGTCTTTCGCCCTTTGCAGTGATCGGCACGGCCGGAACGGTCGAGACCGGCGCAATCGACGATCTCAGCGCTTTGGCCGACCTCTGCGCAGCCGAGGGCTTGTGGTTTCACATCGATGGCGCGTTCGGCGCGCTCGGAGTCTTGTCGCCGCAACTTGCGCCAAAGCTTTACGGCATTGACCGCGCCGATTCGATTGCGCTCGACTTTCACAAATGGGGCCAAGTGCCTTATGACGCCGGTTTCGTGCTCGTGCGCGACGGTGCCTTGCATCGGGCGACATTTGCCTCGGAAGCAGCCTATTTACGCCGCGAGACGCGCGGCCTCGCGGCGGGCTCGCCCTGGCCTTGCGATTTCGGGCCGGATCTCTCCCGCGGCTTTCGCGCGCTCAAGACTTGGCTCACGATCAAGGTTTACGGCGCCGATCAGCTCGGCTCGATCATGGCGCGAACCTGCGCGCTCGCCCAGCACCTTGAAGAGCGCGTTAAGTCGCATCGCGAGCTCGAGCTCATGGCTCCTGCTCAGCTCAACATCGTGTGCTTTCGCTACCGCTGCGAAGAGTCTGATCGCATCAATGCCGAGATCGTTACGTCTCTGCAGGAGTCGGGCGTATGTGCGCCCTCGACGACCCTGCTGAACGGTCAACTCGCCATACGCGCGGCCTTCGTCAATCACCGCACGCAAATCGCCGATGTTGACGCGCTTGTCGATGCTGTCATTTCAACAGCGCGAGCGCTTACCGCTCAAAAGCATGCTTCGGGCGCTTAAGCCGCGCCCTTCACGTTGCTTTTGCCATAGGCGGCCTCTTTCATCACGCCGGAGAGAGTCTTGTACGCCGCCACCCAGGCCTCGTGAAGCTCGGGCGTGTAGGCCTCGCCCAAGCCTTTTTTGAGCGTGCGCAGGAGCGCATTGCCGACCAAGGTGTAGTGCTCCGCCTTCACACCATAGTCGAGGTGCTTGACCGCCAATTGCTGCGCCGCCTTGATGATCTTTTCAGGCGTGTGAAGCGAACGCACAACGAAGGCGAGGGTTGTGAGGAGCTTCTTCCCCTGCTCCTTCATGTCGCCTTTGAACATCGCTCTTAAGGCGGGATCGATCGCAAAGAGCTCTGCATAGAAGATCTCGGCAACCTTGTCGCCAAGTGTCGCCGCCTTCTCAAAGCTCTTTTGCACGAGAGCAACCTGATTCGTATCCATGACAACCTCTTCCTTTAGAGAGACCAGTTTTGACTTACGCTTGAATGAGAGAATTAGCCGCGATCCTAGCCATCGAAATGCTCGATCACCTTGCGCAACTCTGTGAGAAGCTCGCGCGCCTTATCCGCTGAAGGCGCCTCCGCCTTCGGCGAGAAAAGCTGCGCGGCATGAATGTGAACGAGAACTGCGCCGGCCGGCCGCTTCGGACGCTCCATCAGCAAATTCGCGAGATCGCCAAGGCTGCGTGCGACTGTGCCGAGAAGATCAAATCCATAAGTGCCCGCCAGCGTGATGATTCGATCGGTCAGCTGCAGCACAGACTGCAAATCCTCGGAACTGAGATCTGCGCCGAGCGAGGAGCGCGCAACATTTTCGATTTCCTTGAAAGCCGCTTCGATGCCACTGATACTTTCTTCGCGCAGCGCCTCAAGCGATCCGCCTGCCGCCGAGAGCGCGTCGTCCCGATCAACGCCGCCGGGCTCCTCCATCATCTCGCCGAGACGATTGTCGGGCTTGCGCATCTTGGCCTTTGAAGGAACGCTCATCAGGTGGCTATCCTTACTGGCTTGAGCAACGCATCAATTTCGTCCTGCGACATGTTCGGCTCGGTGGCCGCGCCGACTTCCGCCGAAAGATCGGTGGCACGGCGGCCAACGCCGCCCGGAGGACCAATGGATTTGAAACGCCGATCCGGCCCCATGTAATTTTCGGATTCGATGAAGGGCCGCTGGTTCTTCGAGACCCAGGCAAGGCGATCGAACAGCACTTGAGGCGAGACCGGCTTCTTGATGACGAGATTGGCCCCGCAATCGCGGGCGCGCTCGACGGCACCAACTTGCGTGTACCCGGTGAGCACGATGATCGGCAGCATGCGCGTCTGGGCGTTTTCAAGCCGCCGGATATATTTGACGATGTCCGTTCCAGGCATATCCGGCAGCACCGCCTCGACGATGAACAAATCGACATTGTTATTCGTTATGTAGTCTTTCGCCGTTTCGCCCCGATCGAAGGTTGCGAGATGTTCGAGCCCAAAGCCCCTCAACATTTGGCCAAGAAGGTCCTGAACGTACTTGTCGCCATCGACGAGTACGGCGGAGATCTTGCCAAGATTGAGCCTTGCCTTGCTCACCTTTGTCTCTGGCCTGTTTGCGTCACTGGAATTCCTCGACTAGGCTGTCTGACGGCTGTTTCTCAATGCCGCTCGCATCGTGCATCGATTGGACCGCAAGCTCCGGGTCCTGATCCGAAAGCCAATGAAAGGCGCGCGCGTAGATCATATCCACGACGCGCTTCGCTAGGTCCTGAAGCGTTGCGCGGTCCGAATCGCTGAAATTTTCTCGCGGTTGGCGATCAATGATGCACAGCGTGCCGAGCTTGACGCCTTCGACTGACGCTAGCGGCGCTCCCGCATAGAAACGCACCTTTGGATCATTCAAGACCAGCGGATTGTCGGCAAACCGAGGGTCCTTGGTGGCGTCAGGGACGACAAGGGCGGCATCGTCCATAATGGCATACGCGCAAAACGAGTCCCGCGGCGTCTCCTGCGCATCCAAGCCGAACTTCGACATGAACCATTGCCGATTATTGTCGATCAGCGAGATCATGGCGATCGGAACATTGAAATGCTTTGCAGCGAGCCGTGTGAGGCGGTCGAATTGCTCCTCAGGCACGATATCGAGAACATTGAGACGCTCGAGCACCGCCTGCCGATGCTCCTCATCTGCCGGCATCAGGCTATTGGGCAACAGACGCGCAACCAGCCTCCTGAGCTCGTCGAGTAGCCTTCGTGCTTCTTCCTCTGCGACGGGAGGGGAATTGGGCGCGAGGAGGCGCGCGGCACGCACATGAACGGCGATCGGTTCTGCGGCTCGCACATTGGTCGCCTTGAGGCCAAGCGCAAGATCCGCAAGGCTCCGCGCGACACTCCTTAGCGGACGGAAATCGAAGGCATCGGCGAGCGTGAGCAGACGGTCTGTATAAGACAAGACGTCCTGCATTTGCACCTCCGTGAGATCGCCTTCCCCCGCTTCCGTCATCAGTTTTTCTAGGGCGGCGATTGCGGTCTCGATGCCTTCGAAGGCGATGTGTTTGATCTCTTCAAGACGCGCGCGCGCTGCGGCCACCGCCTCATCAAGCGTTTTGCCGCCATTGTTCAGCACGAGCTGAGCCAGCCGGTTGATCGGCATGAATATTCGCGTGGCTCGCTTCGGCTTGCTCATATGAATACATCGCGAGAAGGTCGGCTCTCGAAATCCTCACTCAAACCATTGGATTGAATCGGGCGATTCCTCAGTCGTCTCCGCTCCGGCTTGACCCGTCGCCGGATCAATGACCTGCATCATGCGCTGACGAACATCAAATATCGGTAAGTTGGCGACGGAAGCCTGAAGCACAGCCTTCATTTCTTCGGGCGGCTCGCCAAGCTGCGCGCTGATGCGGGCGAGGATATCCGCCTGCGCGCGAGCGAGCTGGCTAAGCGCATCGAAGGCCTGCATTTCCTTAACGCCCCTCATCTCGCCTTTGGCGAAGACGCGCGTCGAAAGCGCGTCGCCCACATCGGTGATCTCGGCGCTGAGCTTTGCGACTTCCTTGGAAAGCGCTTCGAGCACTTGGGCGAGCCATTGATTGCTCTCGCCCTCGGGCTCCTTCGCGATCTCGCGCGCAACGGCTGGGCTAGAAGAGCTCGACATCGTTGCCCCGTTTGGGTTCGGCTTGAGTGCTCTCCTGGACCTTCGAGATTTCGGACTCGAACACGGCTTGCGTGTTGCCCTCGATCTTCATCTGGCGCGCGCGACCGCTAACAGGCGCGAATTGCACGCGCCTCGGATAATCGCCGCCAACGTCTCCGCCGACGATCGGTATACCTTCATCGGCCAGATATTTGCGGATGAACGCCTCATTTTTGGCGCCGATATCCGAAAGGCCGGCAACAACGCTCGCCCCGCCGAATATCTTCGCTTCCAATCGATTACGCGCGCCGCCGTGGTGAAGTATATCGTTGATGAGAAGCTCCATAGCGTTTGCGCCATAGCGCATCTCAAGACGATCGGTGCCTTTGCCCTCCGGCAACAGAAAATGGTTCATTCCGCCAACCCCGGCGACTGGATCGCGCAGACAAGCGGCGATGCAAGATCCAAGGACGGTGGTCACCACTTCGTCCGGGTCATCCGTGACATAGGTTCCGCCCTGCGTAATCGGAACATGCCAAAGACCGTCGGTCGGATTGCGATGGCGTCTTGGGCCATTTTCCGACTCGCCGCTTCCTTTAGCTCTGTTACGCCTGGCACCTGATGTCACGTAAGCGCCCCCACAACTTGTTCGATCTTTCCCTTGAGCGTGGCGACGGTGAAAGGCTTCACAAGATAGTTGTTGGCTCCGAACTGAACCGCGCGTTGAACAAGCTCTTTGTCGGCGCGGCCAGTCAATAGGATGAACGCGGTGGTCTTGAACTTCTGGTCGGCGCGCAGCGCACGGAGGAATTCAAGCCCGTCCATTTCAGGCATGTTGAAGTCGGAAATCACAATGTGCGAGGGTTGGGCTTTCAAGCTTGCGAGCGCTTCGGCCGCAGATCCAAACTCGCGCACCTGAGTGATGCCGATCGAGTTGAGTCCAGCGCGCACGAGACCCCGAATTGAGAGCTGATCGTCGACAACAACAACAGAAACATTCGCAGCAACTGGCATAGTCGTTCCCCTAACTTCTCACTTCACACATGCGCACGATCTCCGGCCCGATACGATCGAGCGGCAACTGATGCTCGACAGCTCCGATCTCGAAGGCCGCGCGCGGCATGCCATAAATGACGGATGAGGCCTCATCCTGGCCCAGCGTCGATGCTCCAGCATCGCGCATAGCCTTGAGTCCGACAGCTCCGTCCCGACCCATTCCGGTCAAGATCACGCCGACCGCGTTGGATCCGACGCAACGCGCGACCGAGCCGAACAACACATCGACCGAGGGTCGATGGCCATTCACAAGATCCGTATGCAGCAGCTTGCAGCGGTGCGCCTCGCGTCCGGCGATTTCGAGATGGGCTTCGCCTCCCGGAGCGATATAAACGCGTCCACTTTCGAGCGCCGCGCCTTCGCGCGCTTCCTCAACATTAAGACCACACATGCGCGCCAAACGCTCGGCGAAGGTCTTCGTGAATTGGCCAGGCATGTGCTGGGTGATTACGGTCGGCGGACAATTCTTCGGATAAGCCGAAAGCACTGTGATCAAAGCCTCCACGCCACCGGTCGATGAGCCGATCGCAACAATCCGCCCGTCGGGCTTGTAAGGCCGGTCGGCACTGGGACGCTTCCCTTGCGTTGTCTTG
>JBAQHC010000336.1:0-4602 GCA_049288095.1 Alphaproteobacteria bacterium
CGGCAAAGCGGCCTGCCCGATTTCAAGCTCGCGCACGTCGAGGTGCATGGCGATTTGCTAGCTGCGGCACGCGACGATGCGCGGCTCATTCTCACCCAAGATGCCGATCTCAAATCGGAGCGTGGCCAGGCGCTACGCACCCTGCTTTATCTTTTCGGCCGTGATGACGCCGTGCGCTTGTTGAAGGCGGGATAATAATCCGTAGGCGGAAAATACCCCCCTCCCTATGGGAGGGGCAGAGCGCGAAGCGCTCGGGGAGGGATTGTTGTTGTCCCTGCATCTGTGGCTATCCCTCCCCTAACCCCTCCCAGAGGGAGGGGGATAGAGCATGTCAGCCGGCGGCTTGGAGCTTGCGGGCGAGCCTGTCGATCAAGCTGTTGCCGCGCACGGCACCGCGTAATTTGCTCGGCAAATCGCCCGCATATTCGGGCGCGACGATGCCGACCGAGACCACCATCTTGATGCCTTCTTCGACCGTCATGTCTAGGATCTTCACCTCCTCGCGCGGAAGAAAAATGAGATAGCCGCTTGTGGGCGAAGGCGAGTGCGGCAGAAACACCGTGACAAGATCATCCGCGCCTTTGGCGGCGATTTCGCCGGTGGCAGGCCCGATCACGAAGGCGATCGTGTGGCAGTTCTTGCGCGGCCACTCGATTAAGCAGACCTGCTTGAAGGCCGGCCCGGTTTGATGAACGACAGTCTCGAAAATCTGCTTGAGCGTTTTGTAGATTGCGCCGATGACCGGCACGCGATGCACCAGGACATCGCCCCAGCCCACGATCGTTCGGCCGACGATGTTCGCGGTGAGCGCGCCCAAGATCGTGAGCACGACGACGGCGACAAGGAGCCCGAGCCCGGGGATCGCCGCGTACATATCCATGAAAGGATGCCAGGCGCGTGGCGTGATGTGCAGGATGATCGGGCGCACCCAGCTGTCGACGAGATCGACAAAGGTCCAGACGAGAAAGACGGTGATGCCGATCGGCGCGGCGACGACGAGACCCGTCAAGAAGCTCGTTTTGAGCGTCGGCCGGCGACGGAGGCGTGGTGTGCCGTCCTCGTTGATTTCGGGCGTTGGCTCTTCTGCCATGATTATCGTCTCGCCGGCTTACGCTTTTCGCTGAACCCAAAACCGCCAGCCGATAAGCCGCTGGACATTCCGTAGCACGTCGGTGCCTTCTCAAGTCCCCAAACGCTATATGAAACTCGCTTAATGAAATGCCAAGGTGGCATTTGGACAAAATCGAGAGATTTCCTGTTTTTCCTGAGCTTCTCGCATCTGCGAAGAGGAGCTTTGGATGGCAGTAGCGCTCGTTACGGGTGCAAGCCGGGGAATTGGGCGCGGCATCGCCAGCGCGCTCGCTGCGGCGGACACCCAAGTGTTCGCGACGGGACGCACGATTGAATCGGCGGATTTGCCGTTGAGCGTACGCCGGCTCGCTTGCGATCACCGCGACGATGCGCAAACCACTGAAGTCTTCTCCACGCTGTGGGTTGAAGCCGGACGGATCGATGTCCTGGTGAATGCCGCGTGGGGCGGGTACGAGCGCATGATCGAGAACGGCAAGTTCACCTGGGGCCTGCCGTTCTGGCGGCAGCCGCTGCATCGCTGGGACAGCATGATGGGTGCGGGCGTGCGCGCGGCCTATGTTGCGTCCGCTCTCGCCGCGCCGCGCATGATCGAGCAGCGCTCGGGCTTGATCGTCAATTTGAGCTTTTGGGCGGCGCAGCGCTTCATCGGCAACACGCTTTACGGAGTTGCCAAAGCGGCAACCGACAAGCTCACGGCCGACATTGCCCATGAGCTCAAGCCCTACAATGTCGCTGCGCTTTCGCTTTATCCCGGGCTCGTGCGAACGGAGTCGGTGCTTGAAGCTGCCAAGAGCGGGGCGTTCGATCTGTCCAACAGCGAAAGCCCCGAATTCATCGGCCGCGTGATCGATGCGCTCGTGCGCGATCCCACTCTCATGGCGCGGTCCGGCAAAGTGGTCGTCGCCGCGCAGGCCGCGCGCGAACTCGGCGTTTTCGATATTGACGGCAAGAGCCCCGCTCCGCTGAGCCTCGATACGCTCTGATTTTGTTTTTCGAAAAATTGCCCTCGGTGCGTCAATTCCGTTCTTGATCAAGAGCTTATGACGCTCAATTGCGTAATTTGCCCGCGCGCATAAGAGGCGGATGCGCCGTTTGAGGCGCTTGATCTCCCGTCCATGTGCGCCGGATTTGAACGCGTTACGATTGCCGCGCGGCGCGCCGCGGCTCTGGGCTAGGATGTGAGGCTCTTCCTTCAAGAGCCAACCGAGAGCAGGATCGCGAAAGGTTGCAGGATTTCGCCTCCGGTAATCGCGCGGTTGGGCCCGCGCGTAAGCTCCGCCGATCTTTGCGGCGATCTGAGCAAGACGCGTCAGCTCGGCGAAATAGACCTGCTTGAGCGCCAAGCTCTGCATGTCGCAGTACAAATCCGCGAGCAGGTCGACGAAAGCTTCACAGTCGCCGAGCAGGCCTAACAGTCTCCTTCGGGAGGCCGCGAGCGTCCGCGAATACGGCACGTCGCCGGCACGAGGATTTCTTTTCATGATGTCGAAGATATGCGCGCATCGCAGCGCGTGAATAAGTTTTTTGCGCCGGTCCTCACGCTCTTTTCTCAAGTTATTCTGTATACTGATAAAATCGGCGGCCATGCGCAGGGCGCGCCGCGCGAAAAACGGGGATAACGAGCGGCCTTGCGCCACTGTCTTGCCGCAATGGCCCCCAGCGGTTTGGCGCGATCGGCACGCGTCGCGGGAAGACTATTATCGCCGCTGCGGCCACTATCCGGATTAGTCAAGCGAAGGCGCCAACGCTGTTCCCTCCCCCTCCGTGGGGAGGGTTAGGGTGGGGGGCGAACAAAAGAACTCAGGTCTTGTGTTGCCAGAACTGCGCGGCGCGGTCTCTTGCTGCGTTGAGGATTGTCTCAGCAATCCCTTCCGGATTTTCTATCACTTCGTGATTCCAGAAGCGCAGGACTTTGAAGCCTTGGCTCTCGAGCCATGCCGTGCGCTCGTCATTTCTCGCGGGTGAATCACCGAGCGCGTGTTGCTCGCCATCGAGTTCGACAATGAGGCGTGCACGCATACAAGCAAAGTCAGCGATAAACTTGCTGATAGGTACCTGCTTGCGAAAATGGGTTTCTGCAATTGGCAGCGTCTTCAGGAGTGGCCAAAGCTTGCGCTCGGCGGGCGTCATCTCTTTTCGGAGCTTGCGTGCGCGCTTTACGCTCATGCCCCCCACCCTATCCCTCCCCACGGAGGGGGAGGGAACAAGAATTCGCCGTTCGGCTAAAGCGCTTCGATGCGGATGAAATTGGACTTGCCCATGACGGTGTGAAGGGCGTCGATCTCCTTCAGCGCGGCTTGCATCGTCTCTTCTGCGCATTCATGCGTCGTGAGCACGACACTGACGGCTTCGCCCGGTGCGCGGCCGCGTTGAATAAAGCTTTCAATTGAGACATCGTGATTGGCCAAAATCGCAGTGATCGCGGCGAGCACGCCGGCGCGATCCATCACACGCAAGCGCACGTAATACATCCCCTTATGCCGCGCCATTGGTGACGGCTTACTGGCCTTCAGCTTGGCGACGGGCACGATGAACGGCAGCCCGCGCGCGCCGCGCGCGATGTCGGCAATGTCGGCGGCAACCGCGGAAGCCGTTGCGCCCGCGCCAGCGCCCGGTCCTTCAAATGCCAGCGCGCCGACGCGGTCGCCTTCGAGCATCACCGCATTCGTCACGCCATCGATACGTGCGATCGGCGAGCCTTTCGGCACGAGCGCCGGGTGCACGCGCTGTTCAATGCCATGCTGCGTTTGCCGGGCGATGCCGAGTAGCTTTATGCGATAGCCGAGCTCGTCGGCGTATGCGATGTCCTCATTGGTGATCGCTTCGATGCCTTCGACATGCACGCCGTCGAAATTGACTTGCGTGCCGAAAGCGAGGCCCGCCAGCAGCGAGAGCTTCTGAGCAGCGTCGATGCCGCCAATGTCGAATGTCGGAT
This sequence comes from Alphaproteobacteria bacterium, assembly GCA_049288095.1. Classification (GTDB taxonomy): domain Bacteria; phylum Pseudomonadota; class Alphaproteobacteria; order CAWBKL01; family CAWBKL01; genus CAWBKL01. The sequence goes on from JBAQHC010000336.1 coordinate 4,028, forward strand.
CGGCCTCGGCATAACCCTTGGCCTGCGCGTCCTTCAACACTTCGGCAAAGCTGCGCTGATTGGCGCCTACGCAATCCGATCCACCTTCACGGGTCATCTCGGTCAGGATGTAGTTGCAAGTGCCGTTCAAAATGCCATAGAGGCGTGTAATCTTATTGCCGACAAGCGATTCGCGAATGGCTTTGATGATCGGAATGCCGCCGGCAACCGCGGCTTCGAAATTGAGCTGCGCTCCGGTCTTTTCCGCGAGCGCTGCAAGCTCGAGCCCATGCTTCGACAAGAGGGCTTTGTTAGCGGTGACGACCGGCTTGCCAAGCTCGAGCGCGCGTTTGACGAGGCTGTACGCGGGGTCGCCCGCCCCGCCCATCACTTCGACGACGACATCGACGTCAGGCGCGCTCGCGAGCGCAATCGGATCGCTCTCCCAGCGGTACGCCGCGAGGTCGAGCCCACGATCGCGCGATTTGCTCCGTGCACTGATCGCCGAGACGATCACCGCCCGGCCGCAGCGCTCAGCATAGACATCTTGGAACTCGGTCAAGATGCGGATGACGCCGACGCCGACCGTGCCGACC
>JBAQHC010000337.1:0-3260 GCA_049288095.1 Alphaproteobacteria bacterium
GGACAAAGGCGCGAGCGCTTTGTCGTTCAGCGTAAGCGGCCAACCCTTAAACGCGAGCGTTCAGGGCGACGCAACTTTCGGCGACAAGATGACTTTCGTCGGCGACACCAAGCTTGATGTCCCTTCGGTGCGTAAGCTGGGCGCTTGGCTCGGCAGCCCGATTTCCGGCGACAAAGGCTTCGGGCCCATGACGGTTTCCGGCAAGATGAATTATACGAGCGACAACTTTTCGTTCGACAATGCCGATCTCAAATTCGACGCGATTCACGCGACAGGGGCCTTCAAGACGACACTCGGCGCGAAAATCCCGCTGGTTACGGCATCGCTCGCGACTGATAGTCTTGATCTAAGGCCCTATATCTCGGAGAGCAAAGCAGCGGCGGGCACAGAAAAGACCGCACCGGCGCCTGCCAGCTGGAGCACCGATCCCATCGATGCCTCTGCGCTCAAAGGCTTTGACGCGGACCTTAATTTCGTTGCCGGCAAGATTCTCGTGCGCGATCTCACGCTCGACAAGAGCGCGCTCGCGCTCGTTGTGAAAAGCGGCGTGCTCACCGTGGATTTGAAGCAGCTTGCGCTCTATAATGGCGCAGGCAAAGGCACCATCACGCTCGATGCCAACAACCGCAATTTGCAGCTTGCGGCAAATCTTTCGCTCTCTGGTGTTGATGGCGCGCGCTTCCTCAAAGACTTCATGAAGACCGACCGCATCTCCGGCACCGGCAGCTTCAATGTCAATGTGCATGGCAGCGGTCTTTCACAGCGCGACATCGTCTCAAGCCTTGGCGGCAATGCCGCGATCAACTTCGCCAATGGCGCGCTCAAGGGCATTGACCTCGTCAAGATCGCCAATATCGCAAATGCGTTTCTCGGCAAGAAGGGCGTTGATCCAAACCAGGCGAGCACGCAGACCGATCAAGCGCAAACCTCCGGCGACTCGACGCGCTTCGTTGCGATGGGCGGTACATTCGCGATTTCCAGCGGCATTGCGACAACAAGCGACTTCAAGCTCATCAATGACTTGATCTCACTCTCCGCCATGGGTTCGATCAATCTGCCGCAACAGTCGATCGATTTCCGCGTTGCGCCGGGCAAGAACCAAAGTGACGGCGGGCTGAAAGTGGGTCTCATCGTGAAGGGCCCGCTCGCCAAGCCGAAATTCATCCCCGATGTGAGCGGCCTCATACAAAACGAGCTCAACAAAGCCCTCGGCAAATTGCTGGGTGGCAGCAAATCGCAAATGAACGACGGCAGCGGCGATACCGCGGCGACCAAGCCCAATAGCGCACAGCAGCTGCTGCAGGGCCTTTTCGGCGGCCAGCATTAGGCGGGCCCGCGAGCCTTCTCAGCCCCTCCCGAACCCGCCATAATGGCGCCGGTTAGGGAGGGGGCTCATGCATCAGTTCAAATCCTTCGCGCTCGGCGTTGCGGCCGCGGCGTTCTTGGCCACAGCGGCCTTGGCCGCCACGCCAGCAAGCGAGCCTGCCGCAAACACCAGCGCCCTTGAGGCTGCCTTCAACAACACGATCAGGATCACCTCGAAGGACGGCGAAGAGCTCATCTACTTCAATCGCGACGGCACCTTTACCAGTACCGGGCCGGGCCCCGACCAGGATGCGATCGGCACCTGGAAGGTGGACGGCAACAAGATCTGCACCAAAACGAAGGATGCCGCCGAATCCTGCGGCATGATCGAGCCGGGCCGTTCGGTCGGCGACAAGTGGCAGCACAAGATCGGTGACGACACCGTCACCGTCGAGATCGTCAAAGGGCGCTGAGGCCTCTGCTCAGAAAGGGTTGTCGGCGCCCCCCTGGCGCGAGCGCGCGGAGCGCGCTATCTCAGCAGCATGAAGCTCGCACTTATCGGCAATGGCGCAATCGCGCATCAAATCCTGCGTTATGCGAAGACGGCGCGCGACCTTGAGGTTGCGATTATTCTTGACGTCGCCGACTCCCATGAGCCGGGTGGCCCGCGCGTCACTACGAAGCTCGCGGATCTTCTTGAAGCAAAGCCCGATCTTGTCATCGAATGCGCGGGCCATTCCGCGGTCGACACGCATGCCGTGCCTGTGCTTGAAGCGGGCTTTGATCTTCTGGTCGTATCGATCGGCGCGCTCTCCGATGATCGTTTGCGCGAAAAGCTATTCACCTCTGCGGCGCGCGCCAAGGGGCAGCTCTTGCTTCCAGCCGGCGCCGTCGCCGGCATCGATGGGCTTAATGCCGCAAAATATGGCGGGCTCTCGCGAGTGACCTTAAGGTCTCGCAAACCACCGCCTTCCTGGGGCGGTGCGCCGGGCGTTGAAGGCATCGATCTTAAATCAATCAGCAAGGCGACCGCGATATTTTCAGGCAATGCGGGCGAGGCCGCGCGGCTCTTTCCCAAGAATGCGAATGTTGCGGCGACAATCGCGCTCGCCGGCCTCGGCTTTGAGCGCACGGAGGTTGAGTTGATTGCTGATCCCGAAGCGCCCGGCAATGTACATGAGCTCGAAGCGCAAGGCGCTTTCGGGCGCTTCAAGATCGTGCTCGAAAATGTTCCATCTCCGGATAATCCAAAGACCTCGGCGCTGACCGCGATGAGCATCATCCGCATCATCGAGAACCGGCGCGCTTCCGTTGTGATTTGACGCCATGGCTGCGCCGCAACCGCTCGTTCGTGAAACGGAGGCGGAGAGCCCAGCAGACTTGCGCGAGGCAATATCGGCGGACTATCTCGCCGACGAGACAGCAATTCTCGATGAGATTATTCCCAAAGCGCGCCTTGATGTAACGGAAGCACGCCAGGTCGAGCGCATTGCGCGACGGCTGGTTGAAGGCGTGCGCGCCGGCCGGCACCGCTCCGGCGGCGTCGATGCGCTGTTGCAAGAGTACGATCTGTCTTCCGAGGAAGGCGTTGTTTTGATGTGTCTTGCGGAGGCGCTGCTGCGCATCCCCGACATTGAGACACGCGATGAGCTGATACGCGAAAAAATCGGTTCAGCTAATTGGAAGAGCCATCTCGGCCATTCCGACTCCTTGTTCGTCAATGCATCGACCTGGGGCTTGCTGCTCACCGGCCGGGTCATGCGCTTTGACCTTGAGAGGGAGGGCGGAGTCGATGTTTTCTTGAAGCGGCTGGTGGCGCGCTCCGGCGAAGGCGTGATCCGCAAAGCCGTCACCCAAGCCGTGCGCATTATTGGGCGCCAATTCGTCCTCGGCGAGACGATTGGCGAGGCGTTAGAGGCTGCGGGGCGCGGCGAGGCTGCAGCCTACCGCTATTC
>JBAQHC010000338.1:0-1683 GCA_049288095.1 Alphaproteobacteria bacterium
CGGCTCCCTTTTTTGTTTAGTGTCTCAGTATCGGTGTCGCGTCATTTTCCTCCGTTAGTGATTGAGCGGAATAAGGGAACGTGGCTTCTAGAACATTTAAGGTAAGTACCAATTTGCCGCTTCTTTAAAAATCACCAACCGATGCCAAGTTGTTTTAGAACTCCGTCACCCCATCTCTGACCACATCCTATCTCGTACCTTAGGAGCATGATTTTAGATATGAAAATCCAATTCTAAGGCCCCAAAACGTACCATTCATTTGCCCTTCATTCATAATATCAATGGCTTAACTCGGTCCGACCCAGCCAAGGGACCAGATCGGTCGTTGACAAATCCAAACCGTCATGACATAGTAGAACCACCCGACGTCAGGCATCCTTAGGAGTGGCCGAATTCAGCGAGAATACGCGGTCTTGGCGAGAAAAACCCTTATGTGCGGGTTTGTGGTCCGAAATGAGGGGAAACAGGAATTGCATCAACGCAGGCGTGACGCCGGACATCCCTAATATCTTCTTAATTTTTAGATTGCGTGCGATGAGGATAAATAGTAATATTGTCAAATAGATTCATACAATCTTGATTGACATTTACCAGCCAACGGACACAAGTGGAGCATTTAGAAAAGATTTGGATTCCTTATGATATTTTGTACCAAACCAGCGAGTCTCTTCGCATTTATGGCGAGCGAGAGTGTGAAGGGCTGGTGTTGTGGCTAGGTTTTACTAATGACAAGACTGGACATATAAAAAACATTTTAGTTCCGCCACAAGATTCCATAAAAAGTGAAGATGGCGTTGGGTATTTCGTGACATCTGAAACCCTTTTCAGCCTAAATAAACTATTGTCAGATACGGGATTGAGATTACTGGCGCAGGTGCACAGTCATCCTGGCCGGGCGTACCACTCGGTTGCAGATGATAGATATTGTATTGTCACAGCAGAAGGTGGTTTTTCTATAGTAGTGCCGGATTTTGGTTTTGGGCCTTGTGATCTATCTCACTGGGCCACTTACCGACTAATTAAAGGGGTATGGAAAAAGTTGTCACCAAGAGCAGTTAAATCTATTTTTCTTATTGAGGGAAAACCAGATGGTAATCAGTCTGGAGAAAAAAGAATTTCTGTTATAAATTGAGCATAATGCTAGATGGAGGCAGCTATGACATCCCACAACAAAATCACTTTAATCTTTATTGTGAATGGTGTCGATGTGCCGGTTGAAGCTAACATACATGAACCTCTTAAGGTTGCCCGGAATAAGGCGTTGACAGATAGCAACAATACTGGTCGCCCTATGGACGAATGGGAAATCCATAACGACGCTGGGCAAGCACTCGACCCTGACAAAAAAATTGAGGACCTTGGCCTTGCGGATGGGGCTCGTCTATTTCTCAATCTCAAGGTTGCCGCTGGCGGGACAGAATGAGAATAGATGTTCGGGTATCTAGAATTAAATTTGACCAGGAAGTTGAACGTCTTGCTAATCAGTCTGAGACGCTGAAAAAGCGAGGGGTGGTCATTCAAAAAATAGATTTCCCTATCGTAGAAGCAGTTTTTATCCCACGCAGCAATCTTAAACTCCACGTACCGGTAAAAGAATTACCGCCCGGAGTTCCCCTCCCTCCGCTCCCACCCGGTGTACAAATCCCACCCGGAGCAAAAATGAAAGTTATGGCTGCTGTTGAT
>JBAQHC010000339.1:0-1528 GCA_049288095.1 Alphaproteobacteria bacterium
GCCTCCCAAAGCTCAACGAGTTCGCGCGCATCCCGGTCTTCGGCTGACCTGATCGAGACCGTGCTCACCTGGCTTCTCCGCTCAATGGCTGCTGCTGCGTTATGCAGTGAATCCCGCCGCCACCAACAACAACGTCCAGCATCGGCAGCTGAACGACTTTTCTCGACGGGAAGCAATCTCTCAAGATCGCCGCGGTCTCGCGATCAAGAGGATGATCGAAAGACGGCGCCAATACGGCTTCATTTGCCACGTAGAAATTGAGATAGCTGAGCGGAAGGCGCCGGCCGTTCCAGCCAACGGCGCGTGGCGGCTCCTTGATTTTGATGATTTCCACTCTTTGTCCTGTGCGATCCTGCGCTGCTTTCAATGCCTTTTCATTGGCGCGCATGCGAATAAAATTCGGATCGCTTTCATCATCGGTCCAGTTGAGCAGCACCATGCCCGGCGCGGCAAACGCCGCAACATTGTCGATGTGGCCATCGGTCTCGTCATCTTCAAGACCATAAGGCAACCACATTATGCGACGGACGCCGCAATAATCCGTGAGCGCTCTTTCGATATCGGCGCGCGCAAGGCCCGGATTGCGGTTGGCGTTGAGAAGGCATTCTTCGGTCGTCATCAAGCTGCCCGCCCCATCGACTGCGATCGAGCCGCCTTCGAGCACAATCGGCGCCGCGAACCGCTCAATGCCAAGCTCGCGCAGGAGGCGCTCGGGCAATTTGTCGTCGTCCTCATAGCCGCGATATTTGCCGCCCCAGGCATTGAACTTCCAATCAATCCCCGCAATCTCGTTTCCCCGTTTGACGAAAACCGGCCCGGAATCACGGATCCACGAATCGTCAATCGCGATCGCGCGCACCTCAACGTCCTTGCCGCACTGACGCTCAGCGTCGGCCGCATCGTCCGGGCGCGCTATCATGATGACGGGCTCCACCTCGCTGATCGCTTTCGCGAGGCGCGCATGCGCGGCGCGGGCGCGGCTCATGCGCCCGGCGTTGCCCCAAAGCTCCAAGCGGCACGGCCAGGCAATGAAAGTGCGTTCATGCGGCTCCCATTCCGCCGGCATGGCAAACCCAAGCGAGGCTGGCGTCTTCACATCCACGTCGAATTTTCGCAGCCCAAGGCCGATCCTCTTCTCAGGAGCAGAACCCGATTCTACACTGAAACGGTGAACCAAACCGCCAATCTCAGGGCATGAAATGACCGGACGCATCGCAAAGCGCATTGCCGAGCTCGGCATTGAACTACCTAAGCCGCCCGCGCCAGTCGCGAGCTATGTTCCCACCGTGATCGCCGGATCGCTCTTGTTCATTTCAGGCCAAGTGAGCCTCGATCAAGGTAAGCTGATTGCCGGGAAACTCGGCGCCGGACTCGACATCGAAACCGGGCAGAGGGCCGCGCGCGCTTGCGCGTTCAACCTTCTCGCCCAGGCCCAAGCGGCCCTCGGGGATCTGGATCGCATCAAGCGCTGCGTCAAGCTCAGCGGCTTCGTGAACGCCGCGGCTGATTTCACGGATCATCCCAAGGT
>JBAQHC010000340.1:0-1717 GCA_049288095.1 Alphaproteobacteria bacterium
TTTTTGATCCGCGCTTGCAAGCACGGCTCATCATCAACGATCCCGAGCTGACCATGGAAACGCCCGAGTGGCTGTGGGTGGCGACTGGGATGCGCGCGCTCGACCACGCTGTTGAAGCGATCTATTCGGTACGGCATCAGCCTTTCATCGATGCGCTCGCCGTCAAAGCCATCAAATTGCTGACCCAGCATTTGCCCGCATCCATCAAGACGCAAGGCGAAGAGGCGGTCGCGCATCGCGGCTTTTGCCAGATCGCTGCGTGGTGCTCATTGTTCGGCGGCCTAAATACTGGCCTCGGCGTTTCGCATGCGCTCGGCCATCAGATCGGGCCGAAATGGAATGTGCCGCACGGCGTCACCTCCTGCATCACGCTGCCTCACGCCATGCGCTTCGTTGCCGGCATCTCGCCGCAGCGCTTTGAGGGCATCGCAGAGGGGCTTGGCGTCGCGTTCGATGCGCGCAATCCAAGCCTAGGCGCATTCGCTTGTGCCGATCGTGTCGCGGCTTTCATCGCAGGCTTCGACGTGCCGCGCACGCTTAAAGCCGCAGGCATCGGACACAATGAATTGCGCGCCGTCGCCGAAGCGGTCGAGCATGAGATTGCGCGCTTCGAGGTTGTCGATCGTCCCGTCACACTCAACGAGGTGACCACGCTTTTAGAAGCGGCTTATCAGTGAGCGGAACCGCCCCCTCTAAACACGAAGTGCACCAAGCAGGCACAAAGTTCACAAAGAACCGCCTTTGCGCCCTTCGTGCTTTACGCCCGCACCGATCTTAGAGAATCAACTTCGTACTCTTTGTGTTTAAGCTTTAGTGCCCGAGCAATTTGCCGAGGCCGCTACCGACGTTTGATGGCGCGCCCAGAATGCTCCCACCAACCGAACCCAACGATCCGAGCTTCGATATCAGCGCTTGCGTCGCAACCTTTGTTGCCGAGGCGAGGATCGCGCCGAGCACCTGCTTCGTCACCTCGGCATAAGTCGCGCCGTTACTGCTCTTGCCAATATTGTGGAGGTGAATCTCGGGCAAGTTCGCTGCGAGCTTGCGGCCTTGCAGCGCTTGATGGCTGATCGATATCGCGCCGTTCCGGACGTACAAATCCTGAATGACCAGCTTGCGCTCGTTCTTCTTCGCGCCGGGCGCTGGCTTCGATGTCGAAGCACCGCCCGTCAGCGAGTTGGCATACTCCGTCACGTGCTTCTCAATCGCCGCAAGATTGCTGCCGCTAAGGCCCGCTTCATAATTTACGGCAGGCGAGTCGATTGAGACTTCCTTGATGATGATCGGCCCGGTCGAGAACACTGAGTTCGTGTCGATCGTAACCGCTATGCTCTGCACTGCAAAAGCCGGATCGGATGAAAAGCCCTCCGGGTTGGCGATGCCAAGACCCTTCAGCGCGCCGCTGCCCTTAGCGATTTGCAGATCGACGCTGTCGAGAGAAACTTTCGTTCCGGTCGCGGCGGAGCCGTAGGTAACGATCTCGGTCCTGACGATCGAATTCAAATTCGACAACACGTAATAGATCGCGCCGCCAGCAAGCACGATCGCGATGACGGCCAAAATGCCCAAGAACTTCCACATTGATGCCCCCTCCTGCCGGCTCCTTCACGCCGGCCCCACGCCGAAGAATAATCCAACGCGGTTTGCCCGCCAATCGGCGGCGCGTATCATGGGCCCTGAGGGAGGCCAGGGATGCGGCTCGCAAGCTTTCATTATC
>JBAQHC010000341.1:0-3298 GCA_049288095.1 Alphaproteobacteria bacterium
GGCCGCAACAGTTTTGGACGCGCGTGAAAAAGAGTGTTCCGCTGACAGTCGCACCCTCTAAATCGAGAGCGCAATCACCTTTTGCGCAATCAAGCGAGGCGCGGATGAGTTGAAAGTTTCCCTCGACTTTAGCGCGGGTGAAATTGACCTCGCCGGTTGCAGAAAACCCGCTGCGGAGGAACACAGAAGCACCAAAAGTGGCGGCGTTGCACATAAGTGCCGTGCCGCCTCCGTTAGTGAATGTGCCGCCGCTGCAGTCGATTTGACCGCTGATCGTGGCTCCCCGGAAATTGACCTCGCCGGTTGCGGAAAAGCCGTAGCGGAGGAACACGTCAGCGCAAGTAGTGCTGTCGCAGAAAAGTGCCGTACCGCCTGCATTCGTGAACATGCCGCCGCTGCAGTCGATCTGACCGGTGATCGTCGCACCCAGGAAATTAACCTCGCCGGTTGCGGAAAAGCCGTTGCGTAGAAACACATCAGCGCGAATAGTTGCGGCGTCGCACATGAGTGCCCTGCCGCCTGCGTTGGTGAACGTGCCGCTTATGCATGAAAGCTGACCAGTAATCGTAGCACGCTGGAAACTGACCTCACCGGTTGCGGTGAAGCCGTCACTGAGAAATACGTCAGCGCCAATAGTGGCGGCGGCACAATTAAGTGCCTTGCCGGCTGCGTTGCTGAATGTGCCGCCGCTGCAGTCGATTTGACCACCGACCTTGACGCCTTGTAAATTGACCACACCAGTTGCGGACAACCGGCGAAGTAAGATGTTGTCACTGATCTCAGCGCCATTGCAATTCAAACACCTGCCGTACCATCCGCTTAGTTCCTCGCCTTTGGCATTGAGCTGGGCGCCGTCGATCCAAAGACTACCTTCGATATGGCTACCGCGAAGCTCGATTGCGCCGGCATCACAGTTGGGTAGATCGAGATCACCGGCAATACGCACTGAGTCGCCCGACAGTGAAGGAAACTCGGCACCCTTGAGCGAGAGTGGCCCTAGTTTCGCATTGGTGATGATGATGGCGCCATCAAAGACACAGGCGTCGAAGTCAATCGGCCAGCGGAACTCAAGCACCGATAGGTTAAGCGATCCTTTGACGTGTGTCCTTGGCGGAAGATAGGCGCCGCGATGATTGATAGTCAGCGGCTTGCCGTCTTCCTCCTTTACAAGGCCGAACAACACATTCTCGATGAGCTTAGCGTCGATTTCCAAAGCTCGCGGAGTTTGGTCTTCAGCTAGGAATCTCGGCTCTCCGCCCTGAGACCACGCCTCAAGGAGCGCGTCTTCATCGCGCGTAAGTGCCCGTTTAAGACCTGGAACCACCCATTTCGGCCGCCGCAGCCCGAGGTGTGCAGAAGTCCCGGTACCCCGCATTGACGCCCCCACCCAATTACACTTCGAAGACTAGCGGCCTCCCGGGCTCACCCGCAAGCGACCTTCATTGGCGATAACTTGAGATCACATTCGCCTCGTTCTAATTGAGGCCAGGCGCCGCTATATTAGTATTTGGGTGGTAGACCCCCGGGGGCGCCTCACGGGCGAGTGGCCACTGGCCCAAACATAAGGTCTCCGGTTCGAACCCCAACGGTCTCACCAACATCGATAGTCTTGCCTTCGTTGCAACGGCGGAATTGAAGGCTTAAATCCCTCGCTATGAAGCCCGAACCTTCCAACTCCGCCGCGCGGATCGACGAACTCAATCAGGCGCTCGACCAAGACGGTTACGCCGTCGTCCCCGACGCGCTCGACGCTGCGTGGGTTGAGCGTCTGCGGCTGGCGTTCGATCATGCGCCAGCGCAATCGGGCGGCACGCAACATGTCGAGATCACGGACGCAACTCCTGAAGCCGCATCATGGCGTGCCGTCGAACATCATCCGGTACTCAACGCCGCTGCCGAACATGTTCTCTCCCGGCCGTATTGTTTGGCGGGCATTCATGGCCGCAATCCCCTGCCTGGGTTTGGCCAGCAAGGTTTGCACTCGGATTGGCCGCGTGGGCCGGATCACCGCGCCGTGCTGCTCACGGCACTTTGGATGCTCGACGATTTCACGCTCGAGAATGGCGCAACGCGGGTCGTTCCCGGATCGCATCGGATCACACGGCCGCTTGCGAAGGATCTGGCACAGCCGCTCGCCAAACATCAGGGCGAAAGAGTTGTGATCGGACGCGCCGGCAGCGTTCTGATGTTCAACGGCTACTTGTGGCACAGCGGCCGGCGCAACGACAGCAACGCGCCGCGCCGCGCGGTCCAAATGGCAATGCGACGGGGAACTGCAAGCGAGACGCTTGCCAAGTCTTTCATGGCGCGCAGCGAACAAGCCTGATCTGTTCAGTCAGACGCGGGTCAGTTGCTAAGCGGTCCAGGGCTGGATGGCCATTCCTCAGTGGAGGGGGCTTCTTCGCTGCCAGCGAGCAAGCCGAAATGATCGAGCACGCGGCGCAGCTCGGCGAGGATCCGGTGTGCGTTCTCGGCCGGCACTATCGCGGCCCGCGGCGCGAACATCCATGCGGAGCGGATGTGCACGATGATCGGATCGGCGGGGGCCGTTCCCAAGATGAGCAGCATATTGGTGAGATCGCCCAGGCTCCGCGCCACATGGCTAAGCTGCTCGTAACCGAAAGCACCGGCCAACGTGATAACGCGGTCTGCCAACTCACGAACACGCAACAGCTGATCCTTATCGAGCGTCATGTCTTGGGCGACATTCAAAACCATCTCGGTTTCGCGCAACGCCGATTCTATTCCGGCGATGCTCTCGCCGCGCAAAGTCTCGACGCGCTGTTGCGCATCGGCAATTGCATCTTCCCTCTGCTTGCCGCCCGGCTGGACGACAAGCTTGGCGAGCTCGATATCCGCAAAGTAAATGAATGCATCAGTGATATCGCTCATGATGCCTTCACCTTCTCAGTGCCAATGAGAACGTCTATCTCGTCTTGCGACATATCAGCGGATGAGGCGCTCATCTCGCTGGATAAGTCCGTGATGCGCCGCCCTGGGCTTTGCGGCGGACCCAGAGATTTGAAGCGGCGGTCCGGGCCGATATAATTGGCGGTCTCGACGAATTGTCTCTCGTTTCGCGCGACCCACGCAATTCGATCGAACAGAACATGCGGCGAGACCGGCTTCTTGAGCACGGAATTCGCGCCGCAATCGCGTGCGAGCGCGATTGCCTGTTTTTGAGTGTAGCCCGTCAACATCAGGATCGGCATCGTACGAATTTCTTTGCTCTCGCAGCGGCGGATCCAAGAGACGAGATCAAAGCCTGGCATGTCGGGCAGCGCAGCCTCTATCAGGC
>JBAQHC010000342.1:0-4509 GCA_049288095.1 Alphaproteobacteria bacterium
CGACCGCATTCCGTTGGCGAACAAGATTTACGGGCCGCTGCAGCAGCTGGTGAAAACATTGCAGCGCCCGCCCGATGGCATGCAGCGCGTGGTGCTGGTCGATTTTCCGAACAGCGATGTGAAAGCCGTCGGCATCGTCACGCGCATAATGAAGGACCGCACCACGGGCGAAGAACTTGCCGCCGTGTTCATTCCGACCACGCCGAACCCGACCGCCGGCTATCTCGAGATCGTGCCCTTGAGCCGGTGCATCCCGCTCGGCATGTCGATGGACGACGCCATGTCGTTCGTGATCTCGGGCGGCGTGGTGGGCCCGGATATCTTCAACTATGCCGGCCGGGCGCTCAAGCCCGTCGAGGCGAATTTGAAGGGACCAACTTGACGGGGCCGCAATGCCTTGCGCGAGACCTGGCATTGAGGCTATGGCAGACGCGACGCCGGTTTAGCTCAGGGGTAGAGCAACCGCCTTGTAAGCGGTAGGTCGTGTGTTCAATTCACACAACCGGCACCACCTATCTTCATTAGCTCGGGCCGCGTTCTCAGGACCTCCCGGTAAAGGGCAAAATCCGATCAGACATCAGATCGGAAATTAGAGCCAGTGCGAGACCCGATATTCGGTGTCAGTCGAACTTTGGCTTCTTGCCCTTTCTGAGATTTGGAAATTCTTTGTTGTGGCGTCGAGCCAGCTCGAAATCAGCTTGCGGACAGATCACATATCGATGGGCAAATACCATCTGCAAAGAGTTGTAGAAGTCCATATTTTCGAGGCTAGATACCGGTGCGGTTCCTTCTTCGAAGGCATCGAGACGAGCCTGTAAGCGAGCCTCGCTGGCGCCCAACTCCTTCATAAATTCCCGCATGGTGTCGCCTGAAATCTCGCGACGTATCACCCTCCGAAGCGCCTCTGCCCTTTGTGGCTTCACGTCCGCCAGGTTCTTTCGGATGCCGTTCAGAATGCTCGGGCACCATGCGCAGAGCATGAGGTCGGCCGAGAGCGGCAAGTAGATTTCAATGCCGGGGACCGCAACACCGAGGTTCCCATAGGCTCCGAAATCGTTGCTATTGTGAAGACACACAGGGTTGTCGCCGAGATAAAACGCACGATCGCGCGCGCTGCTCGAAAGCAGAAAGTCCTTTGCGCCAATCAAGCCCGCAAATTCTGTGAGCGAATCGTAGATGCCGATTAGGTGGTGCTCCTTGAGTCGATCCTCAGTGAGCGGCTGCCAACCTTCAACTTGCTCCATCGAGGCCCCCATCGCCTCGACTGTCTTCTTCGCCTGTTCCGCAAAGTCCTTGCGCAGCTCCCGGTGCGCCTTAGTCCGAACGAATTGAAACGCCACCAAGACTGCAAGCGCCGCGCGTTCTCCGTCGGTCCGATCCAGCTGGCGCGTCTCGACAATTCTTTGGTAATGAGGAGCAACCTTGCTCTCGATCAGACCCGCTATCGGCTCAAAGGACAGGAGCCCATCATCGATTGCAAAGTCGTTGAAGCGCCTCTCTGCCATGATGTTCTTGATTGAGGTGACGAAGCTGGTGTCTTCGTGCTTATCGTAAACAGCAACCTGTTCCTTCGCCTGGTTACAAAGGAATTGGCGAAGGATAAATTGCGGGACGTAATGTTGTTTCTCGGCGGCCATAGCAATCCCGCGAGGTTTCTTCGCCATTGAGATAAGCCGCCCGTCGCGGGATTCTAGCCCAAGAGCCTGGACATCAGCCTTCTCATCGAGCACCCAAGGATCCTCGCCGCAGGCGCAGCGCTCGGCGTCGAGCTGGCGGCCGCGACCATCGGAACATAAAGAGTACACGTCTTTCGCCAAGGGCCGAGTCATCGGACCGCGAGACGATCCTTCGATTCAACAAACCTGACGGGCGCTGCTATTCTTCTTCCTCGAGAATGAGGGCGGGGGCTCGCAATGGCGGAGAAGAAGCAACCGTGGACTTTACTAAAGTTCGCGGGCGGAACGATCTTCTGGATAATCACTACTGCATTAAGTGCCGCTGCCGTCCTTCGTCAGGCGCATATTGGGAGTTCGAGAGGTTGGGTAGCTCAAGCAATTGACTTGTACGTCGTTGCTACCCACGCGATCTTTTCGAAGGCTGCCTCGTTGATCGCAGGTCACTCCATGGACCTTGAGAGCACACGTTCGGCGTTCGCAGGCATGATCTTTGTTACGCTCGTTCCTCTATTAATTGCAGCTGCACCAACTGCATTACGCGGCTTAAGGAGCTTTCTTTCCGTCGAGGAGCGTGAGCGGGCGAGAGCCGCCGATTGGAATGAGCAACGAAGTTATCTAATGCGTGCTTTGCTTGGTGCACTGGCCTGCGTGATGATCGTCTTCCTTGTGCTGATGAGCCTAATCATTCTGCTCACATACGAGGGACCGAGCTTCCTAGATGCGCGTGACATCCTCGGTATGCCGACAGCTATTGCCATGTTGCTTGCACTTCTTGTGTCGGCAGCGATTGTTTCCGCCTATGTTGGAAAGGTCGGCCTGTTTCTCCGAAACGTCGTCGGAGCGGGACTAATTCTTGGAGCACTAATCGGCACGGGCTATTTTTCCGTCAGCTAATGGGTTTCAGCGGCCGGGCGGATTGAAAGCGTGCGGACAACACTCCCAATTTGGGGCCCGACTTTCTGTGGCGCGTACGATGTACGATTGCTGCAGGATCAAACAGGGGGGCCGGAGCCGGCGCCGATATCGATGAAGTATTCCGCATCCGGCATGCTGGGGCGCATCGCATCGTCACCGCGGAGCGTCAGGTCTTTGAGCTGGAGCTGCGTTGTCGTCGATACAATGTAATTCGGCACGCCGTGGTTGTCGGCAAACGGGAAGGTCAGCACCTCGATTGCAATTGCTCGCTGATATTCCTCGTGCGCAAACACCAGAGAGCCACGCGGCGTATCGAGAATGAGGCGGAACGCTCCCCAGATGTCGGCCCGCGTTTCGGCCGGGAACATATCGAACCAATTCTTGCCCGTATTGTCCAAACGCGTTCGGTTGACATTGGCCGTGCCGGTGAGTCGCACGATGGCGGTGTAAGGCTCGCGCATCTCGAGAATGCTGAGATACGGCGCGAACGGTTTTGATGCCGGCAGAGTCAGGCTCTTGCGCGGCGGCACAAGACAACCATTCTCACGCTGGAGCGACTTGTAGACATCATAGAAGGCCCGTCCCGGAGCAGTGAGCTTCGGGATCGGCGTTCCAGCGGGCGCTTGAAATGCTCCGGGCACTAAATTGCCTCAGGTGTCGATCAGACAATGGTGAAGTTTATTCCGAGAGAATTAACGCGCGCCTAGTTCAAACCTCCACGCGAGCGCGTCGCCTTAAGGTTAAATGCGCAAGAAAAGTGCGCATCGGCCGACGCAATCACTTCCAGAATTGCTTGGAAGCGAGCCGCGCGCCTTCGGCCATGGCGGCAAGCTTCGCCCAGACGACTTGCGGATCGACGGCCGCCTGGCCGACCCAGGTGCCATAGCCGCAATCGCTGCCCGCCATCACATTTTCGCGCCCGACATATTTCGCGTAATTGCCGATGCGCTGCGCGATCAGCTCCGGATGCTCGATGAAGTTGGCCTTGGATTCGATCACGCCCGGAATGAGCAGCTTGCCTTCCGGCAATTTCACCTGCTCGAACACGGCCCATTCATGCGCATGGCGCGGATTGGCCGCCTCGAGCGAAATCGCGTTCGGCCGCGCTTTGAAAATAACATCGACAATGTCGGAGAGCGGCACATCGCAATGGTGCGGCCCCTCGTAATTGCCCCAGCAGAGATGCATGCGCAGCTGATCGGGCGGAATATTGCGCAGCGCATGATTGAGCGCCTCGATATGCAGCTGCGCCATCTTGCGGAAATCGGCGAGCGGCAAATGCGCGAATTGAATGTGCCGGCCCATCGCGAGATCCGGGCAATCGATCTGCAAAACGAATCCGGCCTTGGCGATCGTCTCATATTCCTCGCGCATCGCGTCGGCGATGGCGTAGAGATATTCCTCGTGGCTCTTGTAATAGCCGTTATGGAAAAAGAGCGAGATGACGCCCGGCGAGGCGGCGCACAGAAACGCATCCGCGGGCGAGCGGCCCTGAAGCGCCTTCTTCAAATGCGCAACATCGGTGTGCGCGGCCTCCGGGTCTTTCACACTGATCGGCCCATCGCAAGCCGGCGTTTTGCGGCGCGAGCGGCCGGGATCGCCGAACACCTTTTGGCGCAGCGACGGAAACTCGACCAGGTCCTGATATTCGAGTGCATGGCTCGATCCGCCAAAGCCTGCCAAACGGTCCTTCACATAAGTCGCGTAGCTGGGCTTGGACATATCGCCGTCATTAACGACATCGACGCCCGCCTCGATCTGCTGGCCGACGATGTCGCGGACGGCACGCTCGATGCGGCGATCGAGCGCGCCCGGCTCGACCGGAACCCCCTCCTCCTTGGCGAACATCATTTTGATGAGGTCTTCGGGGCGCGGAAGACTGCCGGTATGCGTGGTTAAAAACCGCTCAGTGCTTCTC
>JBAQHC010000343.1:0-8039 GCA_049288095.1 Alphaproteobacteria bacterium
TTAAGTAAGGAAGCGGAGGGCGAAGGCGCGCCCAAGCCGGTGGTCGTCCTTGTCGAAACACAGCTTGGGGAAAATATCGGCGCATCCGCGCGTGCAATGGCCAATTTCGGGCTTGGCACGCTTCGGCTCGTAAGGCCGCGCGATGGCTGGCCGAGCGAAAAGGCGGAGGCGGCTTCTTCGGGGGCGCTCGCTGTGGTTGGCGGCGCCGAGGTGTTTGACGATGAACGTACAGCGGTCGTCGATTGCCCGCGTGTCTACGCCACCACGGCGCGCCCGCGCGAGCTGACCAAGCCCGTGATCACGCCCGAGCTTGCGGCAGCCGAGATCAGGGAGCTTGCGCTTGCCGGCACGCGCTCGGCGATTCTGTTCGGTGGCGAACGCGCCGGGCTCACCAATGATCAGATCTCGCTCGCCGATCGGATCATCTCGGTGCCGGTCAACCCCGGCTTTGCCTCGCTCAATCTCGCGCAAGCGGTTTTGTTGGTCGCGTACGAGTGGTTCAAGCAAGGGGCGGAGGCCGCGCCGGAATATCTGCCGATGGGGCGCACGGAGCTGGCTAGCCGCGAGGCGGTTTATCATTTGCTCGATCATTTGGAAGCCGAGCTTGAAGAAGCGCATTTCTTTTTTCCGCCCGAAAAAAAGCCTCACATGGTGCGCAATATCAGTGCCGTGCTTTTGCGCGCCGATATGACCGATCAAGAGGTGCGTACCTGGCGCGGCATCGTTAAGGCGCTCGCCACAGGGCCAAAACGGAAGAAGTGACATGGCCGAAGAGATCGAAATCGTTCTGAACGAATCAGCAATTAGGTTTTGCGCACACCAGGACGAAGAGCATTTTTTCTCTTGGTTGCAGGCCACGCCAGAGGTCAGGAACGTTGTCGGCCGAGGAAATGGCCTCCATGTAACAATCGCAAAAGAAGTATCGGATGACAGCTTGCGAAGTCTCATAGCCTTGCTGCGACGATACGATGTGAGCATGAAGTGCCTTCGGGTATTCACAAATAGAAGAAACGAGAGCTGGTTTAAGAACAAAGAAATGTTCTGGTACCAGGCCGTGTTTGAAGACTGAACGCAATGAAGCCGATTCTCGTTTTCGATTCCGGTGTCGGCGGGCTCACCGTGCTCGGCGAAATCCAGAAGCTGCTGCCGGATGTGTCGACCGTGTTCGTCGCCGACACGGCCGTGTTTCCTTACGGCCAGCTTGCGCCTGACGTGTTGCTCGCGCGCGTTGAGCGTGTGATCGCGGCGATGGTCGCGCGGTTCGATCCGGCGCTTGTTGTCATCGCGTGCAACACGGCCTCGACGCTCGTGCTGCCGAGCTTGCGCGCAAAACACAAGATTCCGTTCGTCGGCACGGTTCCTGCGATCAAGCCGGCTGCGGCTGCGACACGATCGGGCATAATTAGCGTGCTCGCAACGCCTGGCACCGTGAAGCGCGACTACACGGCCGATCTCGTTCGTCAGTTCGCTGCCTCGTGCGACGTCACGTTGGTCGGCAGCGCCAATTTGGCTTCGCTGGCTGAAGCGCAATTGCGCGGCGAAAAGGTGAGGGATGAAGACATCGCCCGTGAGATCGCGCCTTGCTTTGTCGAGCGCGACGGGAAGCGCACCGACACCATCGTTCTTGCGTGCACGCATTACCCGCTTCTGCTGGCGGCCTTTGAGCGCCTGGCGCCATGGCCGGTCATTTGGATCGATTCAGCGCCAGCGATTGCCCGACGCGTGAAAGAGGTTCTACCGGTCGGGGTGAAGAGCGGCCGGCCTATACATCGCGCCGCCCTCACCGCGGACGGCCCGACGATTAAGGCGCTTTCAAGCCCGCTCACGCGCTTTGGCATCAATGAAATAGAAGTTATTCCAATAACTTAGCGGGCGTTTGACGGGGCCGCACGGCGCCGGTAGAACACGCGCCTTCGTTGGATGGGCCTAACCCGCCCCAGCGAGAAACACCCGCGGCGCCGGATAAGGCGCCTGTCAGCCGGTTTAACCGGCAAAGGAGGGGGCCATGGCAATTCCGCTGTGAGCTTTGGAAAAGGAACGAGAATGACGAAGCGCGCTTCCGCGAAATACAAGATCGACCGCCGTCTCAGCGAGAATCTTTGGGGCCGTCCCAAGAGCCCATATAACAGCCGTCAAACCCCGCCCGGCCAGCATGGCGCGCGGCGCAAAGGCAAGCTTTCGGACTTCGGCACGCAGCTGCGCGCCAAGCAAAAGCTCAAGGGCTATTACGGCAATATCAGCGAGCGCCAATTCCGCAAATATTATGATGAGGCGCGCCGCCGCCCCGGTGACACTGGCGAAAACATGGTCGGCATTCTGGAGCGCCGGCTCGATGCGATCGTCTACCGCGCGAAGTTCGCGCCCACCGTGTTCTCCTCACGTCAGCTCGTGAGCCATGGCCATATCGCGGTCAACGGCAAGCGCGTGACGATCTCAAGCTATCTCTGCAAGCCGGGCGACAAGATCGAGCTTCGCCAAAGGGCGCGCGAGATGGCACTCGTGCTCGAAGCGCTTGAATTGCCCGAGCGTGACACGCCCGACTATGTCGACGTCGACCGGGCGAAATTGGCGGCGACTTTCGTGCGCGTGCCCGCCTTCAGTGATGTGCCTTACCAGGTGCATATGGAGCCCAATCTCGTCGTCGAGTATTACTCGCGCTAGTTGGAGCGGTCCTTGTATCGCCTCTTCGGTGCAAGGAGATCCGGTTCTGCAATGGTTGAGGCCGCGCTTGCAGAAACGGGTGCGGCGTACGAGACCGTCTCTGTCGATCTGCGCACGGACGAACAGCGCTCGCCTGCATTCCGTAAGCTTAATCCGACGGGCAAGATACCGGCTCTGATGCTGCCCTCCGGCGCGCTGATTTCGGAGTCGGCGGCAATGCTGATCACGCTCGCCGATCGGCATCCGGAAGCCCAACTGCTGCCTCCGCCGGAGACCGACGAGCACGCGCAGGCGCTCCGTTGGCTTGTTTTCATCATCGCCGAAATCTATCCGATGATCGAGATCGAGGACTATCCGGCGCGCTTCGCACTTGGCGAGATGCGCGCGGCATCGATCAAGTTCGTTGCGGCGAAACGTGCAATGGAGCGCTGGCAACTCATTGAAGAAGCAGTCTTCGGTACGCCGTGGCTTCTACCCTCGGGCTTCACAATCACCGACCTTGCAATCGCCAATGTGAGCCGCTGGATCGACGATAAAGCGTGGCGCGCGGCGAACTTGCCGAAAATCGAAGCGATCCATGCCGGCGTTCTCGCGCGGCCTAAAGCCGGCAAGGTTTGGGCCAGCCATTTCGGCGGTTAGGCTTCAACAGCGATGCCCTTCTCGGCGAGATAGTCTTTCAGCTCACCGCCTTCGAACATCTCGCGCACGATATCGCAGCCGCCGACGAACTCGCCCTTGACGTAGAGCTGCGGGATGGTCGGCCAGCTCGAATATTCTTTGATGCCCTGGCGGATCTCATCGCTCGCTAAGACATTCACGCCTTTAAACGGAACGCCGAGATAAGTGAGAATCTGCACGACCGTGTTGGAAAATCCACATTGCGGAAATTGCGGCGTGCCCTTCATGAAAAGCACGACCTCGTTGTCCTTGACGGTGCTGGCAATCTGCTCGTGAACGCTCATTTCGGCTTTCTCCATGGCGGCGACGCGAGCGCCGCTCTCCCCCATGAAGATGGGAGAGAGGGCGGCGCCGGTCAATGCCCGGTCCTGCGGCCTGCCGTGATCCTGGTTACGCGCGCGCCTCAAAAATGAGGTTAAAGGGCGTCGCCGAGGCACGGCGGAATTGCTTGAACCCGGCCTCTTCTGTCACTTGGCGCATCCGTGCCTCACCGGCTTGGGCACCGAGCGCCAGGCCCACTTCCTGGGATTTCGAGGCGGGCGTGCACAGCATGGTCGAGGCAGAATAGTAGATCGTCCCGACCGGATTGAGGTTGTCTTTAAGGTCGTCGTTGGCGAACGGCTCGACGATCATCCACGAGCCCTCAGGGGCCAGAGTCTCCCTCACATGCTTTCCCGCCCCGACCGGATCGCCCATGTCATGCAGGCAATCGAACATTGCGACGAGATCGTAATTGTGCTTCGGAAAATCTTTGGCCGATGCGCGGGCAAAGGTAATGCGATCCGCAACGCCCGCATCCTTGGCCGCCGCCTTGGCGCGCTCGATCGAGCCTTCGTGATAATCGAAGCCATAAAACTTCGACTTAGGAAACGCCTGCGCGAGAATGATGGTCGATGCGCCATGGCCGCAGCCGATATCGGCGACACTTGCGCCGCGCTCGAGCTTCTCTTTGACGCCCGAAAGCGCCGGGATCCACGTGCTCACGAGATTGGCATTGTAACCGGGGCGGAAGAATCGCTCCGTGCCGCTGAACAAACATTTGCTGTGCTCGTGCCAGCCGAAGCCCTTGCCGGTTTTGAACGCCTCCTCGATTTTGGGCTCGTCGAGCCACATCGCCTGCGCGACCTCGAATGCACCGGTGAAGAAAGCTGGGCTGCCTTCATCGGCGAAGGCCATCGCTTGCACAGGATTGAGCGAGAATGTCTTGGCGCTCGCATTGTAATCGACAAAGCCCGCCGCGGCTTGCGCCGAGAGCCACTCGCGCAAATAGCGCTCGTTAAGTCCCGTTTTCTTGGCCAGCGTCTCCGGCGTGTGATCGCTGCCATCGGCCATCGCCTTGTAAATGCCGAGCCGATCGCCAAGCACGATCAGTGCACCACTGAGCGACGCGCCCAGATTGCCGACCAATTTTCCGACCAGCGCGTTCAACTTGTCTCCATCGACCGGACGCATCTTCTTCTCCCTCGCTCCAATCCACGCCATTTTGCGCGGCGAGGGATTATAGCCTTAGAAGGCGCGAGAATAGGACATCGAGGAGATGAAAAGTGCCGCCTAGGGCACGGAGGTCTGAAGCGCGAGTGCGTGCAGTTCATTGCCCATGCGGCCCTTGAGCGCGTCGTAGACCATTTTGTGCTGCTGAACCCGCGTTTTGCCTTTGAACGCCACCGACACCACGACCGCGGCATAATGGTCGCCATCGCCCTGCAAATCCTCGATCGTCACCTTGGCGCCCGGAATGCCTTCCTTGATCAGCTTTTCGATCTCGGCGGGATTCATGGCCATTGGATCACCCTTCGCGATGTTGCGCCCGGCGGGGCGGGACCGTATGACGGAGATGATGGTGCGCGCGCACCGCCGCTGCAAGAGATTCGCTGATGCTCGATCACTTGAAGGCCAAGAACCGGAAATGGGCTTCCGGCAAGGTTGCGCAGGACCCGGATTTCTTCAAGCGGCTCGAGCGCCAGCAGGCACCCGAATGTCTCTGGATCGGTTGCGCCGATAGCCGCGTGCCGGCGAACGAGATTGTCGGGCTCGATCCGGGCGAGCTGTTCGTTCACCGCAATGTTGCCAATCTCGCGCCGCCTCAGGACGCAAACTATCTCTCGGTTCTTCAATTCGCCGTCGATGTCTTGAAGGTCAAGCACATCATCGTTGTCGGGCATTATGGCTGCGGGGGCGTTGCTGCGGCGGTCGACGGCAAGCGCCGTGGCCTCGTCGATCATTGGCTCCATCCGATCCGTGAAATTCATCAAACGCATCGCGCCGAGCTTGAAGCGATGCCCAACGAGCACGCGCGGCTCAATCGCCTGTGCGAGCTTAATGTGATGCGCCAAGTGCAGAATGTCGCTTCAGACGTTTTCGTTCAGGACGCCTGGTCGCGCGGGCAGGATTTGTCCGTGCACGGCTGGGTATATGCGTTGAGCGACGGCCTCGTTAACGACCTAAACGTTACGGTCAG
This sequence comes from Alphaproteobacteria bacterium, assembly GCA_049288095.1. GTDB lineage: Bacteria > Pseudomonadota > Alphaproteobacteria > CAWBKL01 > CAWBKL01 > CAWBKL01. Next base: position 5,798 of record JBAQHC010000343.1, read on the forward strand.
CAAGCCTTGAGTTGCATAGGCAACTTGCGGCCATGACGGTATCGGTCAGTTTTATCGCCTACGCCGCACCGGCCTATGGCCTCTCCGCGCCTCCGCGTGAGTCATTCAGCCGTTCATCAGCTTAGGGAGGAAGGCTTCGTGGGAGGCGCGCAAGGCGGCGAGCGAAGCGCGGGCGCCGCCCTCGATGACGATGTCGACGCCGCCGACAATGCCGATGCGCTCGGCGGGAATGCCGGCGCTTTCAGCGGACGCGAGAATCCGGCTCGTGATTTGTGTCGAGCAGGCGATGACATACCGCCCCTGATCCTCGCCGAACCAATAGCTTGGCTCCGTGCCCGTCGTGATCTCGGGATCGAGCAGGCAACCGATATTCGAAGTGAGTGCCATCTCCGCAATCGCGACGAGCAAGCCGCCATCGGAAACATCGTGGGCGAAGGAGACGTCGCCCGCCTCGATCAGCTTACGGACGAAATCTCCGTTGCGCTTCTCTTCGCGTGGATCGACAGGCGGCGGCGGGCCGGCCTCGATGCCTTTGAAGTAGCGCAGAAGCAGCGATTGCGCGAGATGGCCGCGCGTTTCGCCGATCACGATGATGTCGTTGCCGACCTGGCCGAAGCCCACGCGCGCGAAATGCTTGATGTCTTTGAGAAGGCCAACCGCGCCAATTGCGGGCGTCGGCAAAATCGCATTGCCCTGCGTTTCATTGTAGAGCGACACATTGCCCGAAACGACAGGGAATTCGAGTGCGCGGCACGCTTCCGCCATACCTTCGATCGCCGCGCCGAATTGGCCCATGATTTCGGGCCGCTCCGGATTGCCGAAATTCATGCAATCTGTGACGGCAAGCGGCGTTGCGCCGACCGCCGTGATGTTGCGCCAGGCTTCCGCAATCGCCTGCTTGCCGCCTTCGAACGCATCGGCTTGCACATAGCGCGGCGTGCAATCTGTCGTGATTGCGAGCGCCTTGTTCGTGCCGTGAACGCGCACAAGCGCGGCATCCGCGCCGGGCGATTCAATCGTGTCGCCCATCACCGAGCGATCATATTGATCGGTGATCCAGCGCTTGGAGCAGAGATCCGCCGAGCCCATGAGCTCAATCAGCGTGGCGCCGGCATCGCAGTGAATCCATTCTTCCTGCTTAGTAAGCGGGGCTGGCGGCGCGGGGCGAGTGAACGGGCGCTCATAGACCGGCGAATTATCGACCAACGCCGGCAGCGGAATATCGCCGACGACCGCGCCTTTGTGTTTCAAAACGATGTGGCCGGTGTCGGTGATCTTGCCAATCACGGCGACATCGAGGCCCCATTTCTTGAAGATGCGCTCGGCGACATGCGTCCTCTCGGGCTTCAGCACCATCAGCATGCGCTCTTGGCTTTCCGAGAGCATCATTTCATAGGCGGTCATGTGCGTTTCGCGCTGGGGCACATTGTCGAGTACAAGCTCGATGCCGACGCCGCCTTTCGCTGCCATCTCGACTGATGACGAGGTGAGGCCTGCCGCCCCCATATCCTGGATGGCGATGATGGCATCCTCGGCCATCAATTCGAGGCACGCTTCGATCAGCAATTTCTCCGTGAACGGATCACCCACTTGCACGGTCGGTCGCTTCTCTGCGGAATTCTCATCGAACTCAGCGGAAGCCATTGTCGCGCCGTGAATGCCGTCGCGTCCCGTCTTCGAGCCGACATACACGACCGGATTGCCTACGCCTGCAGCCGCTGAATAGAAAATTTTGTCCTTGTCGATGAGGCCGACGGTCATCGCGTTGACGAGAATGTTGCCGTTGTAAGCGGGATGGAAATTGACTTCGCCGCCAACAGTCGGAACGCCGACGCAATTGCCGTAGCCGCCGATACCGGCGACGACGCCAGAGACGAGGTGACGCGTTTTCTCATGATCCGGCGCGCCGAAGCGGAGCGCATTCATGTTGGCAATCGGCCGCGCGCCCATGGTGAACACATCGCGCAAAATGCCGCCGACGCCGGTCGCCGCGCCTTGATAAGGCTCGATGAAGCTCGGGTGGTTGTGGCTTTCCATCTTGAAGACGGCCGCCTGGCCATCGCCGATATCGACAATGCCGGCATTCTCGCCCGGGCCCTGAATGACGTTCGGGCCCTTGGTCGGCAGCTTCTTGAGCCACACTTTCGAGGATTTATAAGAGCAGTGCTCGCTCCACATCACCGAGAAAATGCCAAGCTCGGTCAAGTTTGGCGCTCTGTTCAGCGCACGGACGATACGGCTG
>JBAQHC010000344.1:0-2601 GCA_049288095.1 Alphaproteobacteria bacterium
TTCAAACCAGGAATGTCCTTTTATTTGGCAGCCGGAATTGCCGCGCGCGGCGTGGGAGATTTCAAGCGCTCGATCCGCTACTTCGAGACCGGTTCGAAACGTGATGAAGCGACCGTTGAGATCTTTCGCGATCTTGCATCCGTATATATGCAAAACAGTCAGTTTGATCTGGCGATCGGCGCCCTTGATCGAGGCGAATCCAAGATCGGCGACCGCAAACTTTTCATCGCCGATAGAATCTCGCTCTACTATGCGAACGGCGACGCAGCCAAGGTTAGTGATCTCGTCGCCCAATGCGAGGCGATGGGCGACAGGAACCTCACCGCGCAGTGCCATGCGGCAGCGGGCATGCCCGACGAAACTGACAGCGTGATCGACAAGATTCGAAACCTGCCAGGAATACCTGGGCTGCCCGGTTTGCCCTAGCAGGCCCCTTGGTGCGGACGGAGGGACTCGAACCCTCACGGCTTTCGCCTTGGGATTTTAAGTCCCTTTAAGAAAGGCTAAGCTATTGAGTTTATGCGATAAAACTGACTTATCGGGAATTTATGTGTAAGAAAATGTGTAAGTTCAGCGCTTCCGAAGTGCACATAATCGGCGTTTTCGGGCTGTGCCAGCGACGGTTTTCAGCACCCTGCACGGTGCGATTCGATATGGGCAAAGAAGCATAGCATGCTTCTCCTAACAGAGGAATCGCCAGCGAGATTGCAGACCCTCAGTGCCACCCGCGCTCAGGTGTCCAGCGTCCAGCGCCAGTGCCGTCCCCGACAGCCTTCAACACAGGCGCAAGAAACGCACTGAGATCGGAAATGACCTCGCCAAACGTTGGCGGTTCCAGCGTCGGTGCAGTAAGCCGGAGAAATGCTTGCCACTGTTGCTGCTTCCCGGGGATTGCCGCGAATTCTGCGGTCAGGGGTGCGGGAACGGTGTCTGGCAGTTCGGTCTTGCGCCGCTCAAAGGTCTTCCGGATCGCCTCTGCCAAGGTCGGCATATCGAATTCAAAGGTGCGCGAGAGCGCCCACAGGTCGTAGTGATCTTTGAGGCGGGTAGTCAGCTCATCAAAGCGAACCATCGCCTCGAACTTCTCTGCGATGACTGTCTCGGGCGGATAGGCCCGAAGACGAGCTGCCGGAAAGTCGTTAAGGAGGCGTGGGTATTCGATGTCCTGCGCCTCTGGATGAACGACATCCCCGAATCCGATATCCACCTGAAACGGAATTCTTGCAGTACCCAGCATGGCAACGAGGCGGATGCGAACGCCGGGATATTGCTCTTCCTCGCGCATGGGCTCAATCGTGATCGAGGCGGCATCGAAAACCAGGCCGTCATCTGCCCCTTCTGAGCGGCAAAGGTCCGCGAAAAGCCCCGCAATTGAATCTGGGTCATTTGCTCCGGACCCGAGGAGATCGAGATCGCCTGTCGCCCGCATGGGCGAGGGCGACCAAAGAACGAAAAGCATCGCTCCTTTCAGGACAAGCGTCTCCCGAGCCCTGGAGATTGATATGCGATACAGCAGCCGTTCGATCGCATAGCGCACGAGCAGCCTGTTAAAGCCGCTTCCGTCACCTGCCTCTCGCGATTGATTGAGAAGCCGCTGCCGCACGGAAGCGGCGATGTCCTTCTTGGCGTTCATGCGAGCGCTTCCAGATAAGGCCGCATGATATTCTCCACGCGGCAGAGTTTTGCGTAGCGCCAGAGATCGGCGCGCGTCGCCTTGCGTTGTTTTAGCGCGTCGCGCAGCGCCTCGACCGCAACGTCAAGACCGACGCGCCGTCGATGCTTGAAGCAATCAGCAATGGTTTTTGCGACGTTGTAGACGGGAACGCTGACGCCTTCGATCTTGACCGCCGCGCGCCCTTCCGAAAACACCCTGCCGGATGCCCTGATGACTTCCAGCTTGAACGGGGTCGATTTGGGAGCGCGGGCTTTGTGAGCAAGCGTCATCCATACGCTTCCGGGAAGCTGTGTGGTCAGGCCATGGAGCCGAAGCGCCGACAGCAGGGAAATAACGCCGTGAGGTATCAGGCGAGCGGCCTCGGCAAGATCATGGCTGGCGTCGGAACCAGAAAGATCGGCAAGCTGATACAGTCCTCGCCCGAGGCGCGTGAGGCGACCCTGCTTGGCTAGCCGCGTCAGGTATGCCGGGGGGATTCCGGCAGCGCGAAAGTCCTGGGCACGGGCGATACCGTGCAGGCGGGCGATTTCAAGGGCGCGTTCGGCTAGGGATGTTTCGTGTGCCATGCTCTGAGTGTTACATATCGTCGGCAACTTGTCAATATTTGCCGACGATTTGTATCATCGCCAAACTGAGATCATGAATAGCCTACATACCATGGCATGCTGCACCAAACCTCTATCTTTCATGTTCCTGCTTACTCCGTATACTGATCTTTAGAATGTGGGCTGAAGTTACAAATTCATTTATCCAAGCCGACGTTATTCGCTGGAAGGAAGCAGTGTTCGAGCGGCGCGGGCGAAAGAGCAAAGCCATGCGTATTGCCAAAAGCGATCTGCTCGGGATTGTGGCCGGTCACCAACATGTCCGACTTGCAGATGCCAAAGGACTCGCCGTTGATCTCCTGACCGAACAGCTCAACACGT
>JBAQHC010000345.1:0-1913 GCA_049288095.1 Alphaproteobacteria bacterium
CGAGCCCATGACGATCGCAATCTGCGGAATACCGGCCGCCGACATTTGCGCCTGATTATAGAAGATACGCCCGAAATGCTTCTCATCGGGGAAGATCTCGTCCTGCTGCGGCAGGAAGGCGCCGCCGGAATCGACCATCGCGATGCAGGGCAAATGATTGTCGAGCGCGATGTCCTGCGCACGCAAATGCTTCTTCACTGTCATTGGATAATAGGTGCCGCCTTTTACGGTCGCGTCATTGGCAATCAGCATGCAGGCGCGGCCATTCACCTGGCCAATGCCGGTGATGAGGCTGGCCGACGGCACCTCGCCATCATAAAGCCCGTGAGCGGCGAGCGGCGACAGCTCCAGGAACGGCGTGCCGGGATCAATCAGCAAATCGATGCGCTCGCGGGCGAGCAATTTGCCGCGCGATTTGTGGCGCGCGCGCGAAGCTTCGCTGCCGCCTTGCGCGACTTCGCCAAGCTTGCTGCGCAGCGTCTCGACAAGGCTTTGCATCGCCGCGGCATTGGCGGCGAATTCGCGCGAGCGGACATCGATCGCAGACTTTAGAACGCTCATGGATGCAGCCCCCACTTCTCCCCTCCCTTTGGGAGGGGGACAGGGGGAGGGATAGCACCGCGCGAGGGCGGGGCAGTGAAATCCCCCACCTCAATCCTCCCCCAGAGGGGAACCATTGCGATATTGGCGCGCGATGGTTGGGGAGGTGATGTGGTGCTTGTGAGTTTCATGGTGTGCGGTGATTTCGGGTCCGATCGTGCTGATTGAGGGCATTTTGGACAGACTCCTCCCCTTAGAGGGTCATCGCGGCGGCGCGGCGCATGTTGTAGGCGATTGCCAGAAGCAGGAAGTGCGTGGCGTTCTTGGCAAGCCCGATGTAGCGAGCGCGGGCAAAGCCCATGCGGCGCTTGGCGATGGCAAACACCGTCTCGACCTCGGCCCTGATCGGCGCAATGGCCTTGTTGTGCGAGATCTGCCAAGCCTTGAGCTTGGGTCCGCCGCCCCAGCTCTTGTGCATGATGCCGTCTTGGATGCCGTGTTCCTTGAGCATCGCTCGCCGCTCACGCTTGGCATAAGCCTTGTCGGCATAGACGGCGCGCTCATCGAACCGGATGAGACGATCGGCAACCTCGGTGTCGTTGATATTGGCCGGCGTGACGAGCGCCGCTCGAATGAGCCGGCTCTTGCAGTCAACGCCCACATGAGCCTTGTAGCCATAGACAAAGCCCGGCTTGGAACCCTTGCCAAAGCGCGCGTCGGGATCTTTGGCCTCTTCTTCCTCCTCGTCACCGCGCGGGCGCGGCGTTGCCGCCTCCACCAAGGTAGCATCGAGCATCGTGCCTTCCTTGAGCACAAGCCCGCGCGCTTCAAGCTGACGATCGAACTCATCAAACAGCTTCTTCAAGAGATCTTGTTCGACCAGGCGATTGCGGAACCGGCACAGCGTCGTGTGGTCGGGCGCATCGCTCTCAAGGGCAAGGCCGAGGAAACGGCGAAACGAAAAGCGATCGTTCAAGGAGTCCTCAAGTTCGCTGTCCGACAGCGCGTACCACTGCTGCAGCAAGAGCGCCTTGAACATCAGAAGCGGATCGTAAGGAGGCCGGCCAGCCCCCTCGGGCTTGAGCCGCCCAAGCAGCTTCTCGAAGCGGTACCACTTCACCTCCTTGGCGACCCGCTCAAGCCGAGCATTGCGTCCAAGCCGCCGCGAGGCAAACGCTTCAACGAAGCTGTCTTGCGTCTTCATCGGACTCGTCTCCCTTGCGACTCGCTTGCTCATAGCGAATCACAAGCCCAGAATTTCGCAACACTTCCCTCAAGGGGGAGGTGATGCAATTTATCGAAGCGGCCCGGCTGCGCCTGTCTGCGCGCGGTGGCGCAGCGCGTGATCGGCGAGCACGAGCGCCATCATCGCT